>JAFGBA010000205.1 GCA_016933395.1 Sedimentisphaerales bacterium
ATCAAGCCTGCTTAACTGTTTGGCCGATAAGGTTTAGGGAGTATCGACAATGATTCAGGCAAGCGAAATTCACGAATTTTTACGCACCCGGCCCGGTGTCGGTGTTGATACTGCCCTGAGTTTGGCTTTACATCGGGCCGAAGAGCCTTATGCCTTGGCGGTTTTAGAATTAATTCTTGATCGAGGTGAAGCTGAATCCCTAGCGGAACTGGTGCAAGAGTGGCATATATTTCCAGAATCTTGGCGTAAAATTCTTATGTTACGCGTAGAAGAAATTTATCGGGGCTTGCGCAGGGCGGCCCAAAACAGTATTCAGCAAACACAGCTTAATGTGCTAAGTATCATCCATAGCACCGGCTATACGCATCTGGCTGACGTTGTTTTAATGTTACTGAGAAAATCCGACCTTGTTGTAGTTAAAAAAGCAGCGGTTGTACTTTCAGATTTGGTCAATAAAGAAAACGCTTCATCGAAAATTATTGATAAAAAAAGTAATATATCCAAGAACCGTTCACAGATATTGCGTTCAGCGTTACGCGAAGGACTCGATACATATCGCCTTCATCGTCGTCAGGAAGTTGTTATAGCGGCGATGCAGTATGCCCTTGCAGATGAACGCGATTTCTGGGCCTACCATCTTGACGAATATCAAAGTGTTTGTGCGGCGGTTGTAAATCTGCTACAAGCGGCCGAACGTGAAAATATTGTGGCTTTTTGTATTAGTGCTTTAAAGCGACTTTCATTGCGTTCCGCGGCTTTGCGTGCTTTAATCCATCATACTTACCCGTTATTCGTTTTGAAAGTTGCTCATAGCGTTTGCAGTTCTTTCGATGAAACAATAATCGAGCAACTGGAGCGCATTCAAACACCTCGCTGGTATAATACCGACTGGTTGTCGGGCATTAAATTGTCCAATGAAAATAGACGCGAACTTATTGTTTTAGCCCACCTTGTAACGGTTCCAACGCAATTACGGATGCGTTTTATGCAAGCCTTGCTTAAGGATGCTGACGCCGCCGTTTATGAGAAGGTTTTTTGGCACATTTCCAGAGAACCGATATCCGCCGCCAATGATGTCCTTATTGACATCCTCAAAGGCCCAAGTGAAACAGCCGCATTAAACGCTTTGGAATTTCTGTGGCGGCATGCGCCGCGATTTCGTTCACATAATCTTAGTTTGGCATTGAGATCAGCACATGCCATGGTTCGTCGTAAAGCTCAAACACGGCTGCTTGATGCGGCGTATGAAATTTTTTGGCGGCAGTGTGAACGACTTGATTTTCGGCAGCGTCGCGATATGGCGCAAATGCTTTCTCGCGCAGGCGCTCAACCTGTTCATCGCTGGTGTGAGCGTGCGAGGAGTAATCAGGCAAATCTGCGTATGGAGGCTCTTCGTCGTGCGGACGTGTTTGCTGAAGATCCTTTAGTGATTGATGAAATAACGCGATTGACCGGCGATCCTGACGCCCGCGTTCGCAGTTACGCCGTGGCCTTGTTGGGCCCGCACATCGAACGGTCGCATATGATTGAAAAAACAATCTTGACGGCTTTGCGTGATAAGGATGCGCGGGTGCGGGCCAATGCCGTTGAAGCGTTTCAATATGATAGCTTGCGGCGTTATCAAACATCGCTGGAAGCTCTATTGCATAGCAGTCATAACCGCGTACGCGCCAATGCCTTAAAAACATTGCTTTTCTGGCGGATTGACGCCGCCCGCAATGCGTTGGAAGCCATGCTTATGGATCCCAGACCGGCTCATCGGCGCAGCGCTCGCTGGGTCGCTCGGCAGTTTAATCAAAAAGAGGAACGGCAAAATATCCCATTATGGAAAGAAAAACATGATTCACGCCTCGTTGGTGTTTGATATGTGGAACTGTGGTTTTGAAGTTCGCTGGCCCTGGCAAAACCTGCCGCGCAGTCTGCGTGATGTGCAAGAACATTTTGTAACATCAGAACACGGCGTGTTGTGGTACTGGCTGATAGTGGCGATAGTGGTGGTTTTGTTATTGCTGGTGATCTGGAGATACGCCCATATTGAACTTCCGCTTCGCCGCAAGACCAGCGATAATCCGGAACGGATTTTTACCGATTTGATAAACGCCGTCGATATTAGTGATGACGATCGTGGTTTATTGCATCGTTTGGCAAGAGGCGCCAGGCTGCGCCACCCGGTAATGTGTTTGCTTAGTCCGGGTTTGCTGGAATGGGCAAGGCAATTATGGTTAAAGGAAAAAGGCTTCGGCGTTGTCACGCCGGAAATCACCGAGCAACTTTACAATATCAGCATCAAACTTTACGACCATAAGCCTGTCGTTGCGGGGGATTGCACCAATAGACATTTTATGGTAAAAGCCGGTTATGAGGATAATTTCCGGCACGAAAGCGCGAATGACGATTCTGCCTCCGCGAGGTTTGGCCACTCGGCCCATTACGGACCGGGTAAAGGAATCGTTGTTTAATATTATTCAGTTTGACATCGAGGGGACGCAGGTGGCGGATTTGTTTTGCGGCACCGGTTCGATGGGACTGGAGGCGCTGAGCAGGGGGGCGGAGCATGTGATTTTCGTCGATAGCGACCGTGAAGCCATAAATCTGTTGTATAAAAATATTTTCAAGCTTGATTTTCGTGATGTCTGCTCGGTCATTCCCGGCAATGCCTTCGCGGGCATTCCAACCGTCGATAGCGGAGGGCGGGAACTGCCGCCGTGTAATTTGGTGTTCGTCGATCCGCCCTATAAGCTAAGCCTCAAGACGGATGAAGCCTCGCCTTTGGGAGGATTGCTGAAAACACTGGCCGCCCAGACTGCGCATCGCGCTCGGATTATCGTGCGTCATGAGACACGCGCTGAATTGTTGCGCCAATACGCCACGCTGCATTTAGCCGATCGTCGCGAATATGGCAAAATGGCGCTGAGTTTTTTGGAGAATTTTCCGGAGAAGTAGATGTTTTTTTCCGGATTCAACCACGACAATAATTTGTAAAAGGACTTACTGTTGAACAAAAGAATGGCAATAATAGTATTTGTCTTGATGATATGCTTATTTTCGCCTTGCACATCGGCTATTACCGTAAAGATGGCAAGAGAGTCCGCACGAAACATACCTGTTGTCTATGAAGTGGATGTTGTGGTTGTCGGCGGGACGGTTGGCGGCGTTGCGGCCGCCATCGCAGCCGCTCAAAGTGGAGCAAAAGTGTTTCTCGCTGCGCCGCGAACATATCTCGGTGAGGATGTATGCGGTACATATCGTTTTTGGTTTGAGCCGGAGGAAATACCATCCTCACCGTTGGCTAAAAAGATTTTTGGCGAACCCTTCTCTGTTTCTCGTCAATCAGGCTCAGAGCCGGCGAATGAGATTCATATTCCACCCACGCCCATGCAGGTTAAGCGAATATTGGACAACGCTTTGTCCGACGCGAATGTTTCCTTCTTGTTCGGTTGTTACGCTACAGAAACGCTGTGTGATGTTGAAGGCAATCTTGCCGGTATTGTTATGGTTAACCGCTCAGGCCGTCAGGCGGTTAAAGCCAAAGTTGTTATCGACGCGACGCCCCGCGCAACAATCGCACGGCGGGCAGGCGCGGATTTTGCGGCATATCCAGATGGCGAGCGGCTTTTTAACCGAATTGTGGTCGGTGGTGAAATCCGTACCGGAGATGGATTACTGGTCCGAAAAATGCCGGCGCCGGTTTTAAGCGGTAATGATAGTATGGATGCCGTCGAATATGCGATAAGTATTCCCATGAAGGATGGGACTTTTGCTTCTTTTGCCGAGGCCGAACAAGTGGCCCGTGATAAAACCTGGCAACAGGGCCAATTGGATGCTTCGGAAATGTTGTTCCAGGTTCCTCCTGACCGGATGCGGGGGAAAAAGTCGTTGTCAGACGCTTGGGCGGGAATAGAAAAGGTCGGTCTGGATGCCTTCCAACCGGTGAATATTGATCGTTTGTATGTGCTGGGAGGCTGCGCAGATATTTCGCGTCAAACGATGGAAAGACTATTACGGCCGCTTACCTTCATCGAACTGGGAGCACGCATCGGCGAAGCTGCGGCGGATGAGGCAAAAATTCTGTCCGAACAAAAAGAGGTCCACGTTGACTGCACCTCGAATAAGGCCGGCGAGGTTGTTGAAGGTGATGTTCGTGAATCTCTGGCGGGGGTGCGCCCGACACAAACGTCTCCCGATTCTGTCATGCAGAGCGAGAACTTTCTGCCTGTTCTTGCAGAGTATGATGTTATAGTTATCGGAGGCGGTACGGGAGGGGCGCCCGCCGGTATCGCAGCGGCAAGACAGGGCGTGAAAACGCTTGTTGTGGAGTATCAGTATGGTCTCGGAGGCGTAGGCACCCTGGGAATGATCGGCAGATACTCCGGTTCCTACCTCGCGGGATTTACCGCGGAGATTGATAAGGGCGTTACCCGAATGGGAGGGATGAGTTATGCGCCCAATAACCGGCGTTCCTTATGGAGTGGTGAATGTAAAATGGAGTGGTATCGCCGGGAACTCCGTAAAGCCGGCGCTGACATTTGGTTTGGAACTCTTGGCTGTGGATCCCTAGTGGAAAACGGCCGTGTCAGGGGCGTTGTTGTGGCGGGTCCTTTTGGCCGCAGTGTGGTTCTGGCAAAGATTGTTATCGACTCAACCGGGAATGCTGATATTGCCGCCGCAGCCGGAGCGGAGTGCATCACTACAGACGGTTCTCATATCGCAGTCCAGGGAACAGGCCTTCCCCCTCGTAACCTCGGCGACAAGTACAACAATACGGATTATACCTTTGTCGATGAAACCGACACGGTGGATGCCTGGCGTGCATTTATCACGGCTCGGCGTAAATTCGAAGAAGCTTACGATATCAGCAAGATGATAGACACGCGCGAACGGCGGCGGATTGTCGGTGATTACGTTATTTCCCCGCTTGATTTTCTCAATCATCGCACGTATCCGGATACGGTATTTCTGACGCAAGCTCTTTTTGACACCCATGGTTTTACCGTTCACCCGGTTTTCATGTTTCCGGTTTCCTTTCACGGTCGTTTTCGCTGTTACGGTCCCTATCGCTCTCTGCTGCCCAAGGGATTGGAGGGCATATTGGTGACAGGACTTGGGATTAGCGCCCATCGTGACGCCATGGCGGTTTATCGCATGCAGCCGGATATCCAAAATCAGGGTTACGCGGCCGGTATGGCGGCGGCCATGGCGGTTAAATCCGGCAAATCGCTTCGTGATATCGACATCAAAACGCTTCAAAAACAACTCGTTGCCTTGGGCAATTTACCTGAAGATGTTTTAGCTTTCGAAGATTCGTTCCCACTTTCACGGGACGATATCGAACTTGCGGTTAAAAATGTTATTTCCAGGAAAAAAGAAGTTTGCACCTATAAAAGTATTGAAAAACTATTAGTTCAACCTCAGGATTCACTGCCGCTTCTTCGTCAGGCATATGCTGATTCGCAGGAAAATAAATTCGTCTATGCCCATGTTCTTGCCATGATGGGCGATGCCGTGGGGGTTGCGACGTTGATAGAAGCTCTTAGGTCTCAAGCATGGGATGAGGGTTGGTCGTTTAAAGCTATGGGGCAGTTTGGCGCCAGCCTGAGCCGTGTTGACAGCCTTGTTATCGCCATGGGTTATACCGGAGACAAACGGGTATTGGAACCCATCCTGGAGAAGATTAAACAGTTAGGTCCGCAAAGTTCCTTTTCTCATCATCGGGCGGTTGCCCTTGTTTTGGAATTATTCGCTGATCCCATCGCGGCCGGACCGCTTGCTGAACTTTTGAGAAAGCCTGAAATGACGGGATACGCCTTGACGGATATAAGAAATAAAAATGTGGTGGAATCACCTGACTTGGAACGAGAACATACTCTTCGCGAGCTGATATTGGCCAAGGCATTGTATCGCTGTGGGGATTATGAGAAAATGGGTGAAAATATTCTCAGACAATATGAGCAGGATCTTCGCGGCCACTATGCGCGTCACGCTCATGCTGTTCTTTTGAAACAACAATGACCCTTTGTCGTACTCGTGATGTATTTTGTATCAGAATGCACACTTATGTTGATTATTTTTCAATAATTACATTAAGTTTATCGGATCAACGTCAGGCAAAGCCATTACGGGGGCGTTAAAGATGTCGCTTCTTAAGCAAGCCAACAGGCGTTGCAGAGGAGTGGGAGTTTCGGCCTGGAGGATGAGTTGCAGGCGATGATAATTTTCCATACGGGCGATGGCGGGAGGGACAGGGCCGCGGACTTTCACGGCCAAATGATCCTCGGTGACGATGCGGTCGAAGGTTTTTCGCAAGTCATCGGCTGTCCGCCGGAGTTTGTCGAACTTGCGGTCGCGGAGCATAATCCGAACCAGTCGGCCAAAAGGAGGCAGTTCGCAGCGCTGCCGCATGTTCAACTCCCGCCGGGCGAAGGCGAGGTAATCGTGGCGGCAGGCCAGTTGAATGGTGGGTTCATCGGGCATGTAGGTTTGTACGATAACCTTCCCATCCGCCGCCGCTCGGCCCGCTCGGCCGGCAACCTGGGCGATGAGTTGGAAGGTCCGCTCGCTGCTACGGAAATCCGGCAGCGATAGCGCCGTATCGGCATTCAGCACGCCGACCAGTCCTACGTTGGGAAAATCCAACCCCTTGCCGATCATCTGCGTGCCCAGAAGAATGTCAATTTCACCCCGGCCAAATTGATCGAGCAATTTGGGGTACTCGCCCGGTTTGACATTATCGCTATCGACACGATGTAACCGGGCTTGGGGAAAGCGGGCGGCGATTTGTTCTTGAGCCTTTTGCGTGCCCTGGCCGAGTAGCAGCAGCTTTTTGCCGCATACCGGGCACACTTTGGCCGCCTCGCAGCTATGCAGACAGTAATGGCACATCAGCCAGTCCCGCTGCTGTCGTTCAAAGGTGGCGGCGCGTTTGTGATATGTCATGCTCACATCACAATTTGGACAGGTCAGAATGAAATCACAAGTTGGGCAGAAGATATAACTGCTATGCCCGCGTCGATTTAGCAATAGAATCACCTGACGGCCGGCATTCAGTGCGGCGTCAATTTCTTCGGCCAGCAGGCGGCTCACCACCGGTGCGTTTTTACGGTCGCGGATCGGCTCCTTTCGCATATCAACCACCCGCACCGGCGGCAACGGCAAATCCAATACCCGCCGGGGCAGGTTCAATCGTTGATAATGTTCCCGCCCGGAGGTATTCCGCCACATTTCCAGGCTGGGCGTCGCAGATCCCAGAAGAATCGGGATTTTCAGCATTTGCGCCCGCTTGATGGCGACGTCCCGGCCGTGATAACGTGGGGCGGTGTCCTGTTTATAACCGGGTTCGTGTTCTTCATCGACGACGATCATTCCCAGGTTCGGCAGGGGGGCAAACACCGCCGACCTTGCTCCGATGACCACGTCGGCCTGGCCGTCAGCGATGAGCCGCCATTGTTGATGGCGATGTGCCGGCGTCAATCCTGAATGCATCACCGCTACACGCTCGAAACGCTGCAGGAACCGATGGAGCGTTTGCGGTGTCAGTGAGATTTCCGGGACCATCACCAAGGCGCTGCGTCCGGCGGCGACCAATCGTTCGATGCAGCGAATATATATTTCCGTTTTACCGCTGCCGGTTACGCCGTGAAGCAGCATGGCATGGAATCCCCCGAAGTCGATAGCCGCTGTCGCCGTGTTAAGGACGCTTTGCTGGTCAGGATTAAGGTTGATGGGATTTTGCGGTGGCGTTGCGATGCTCGATATGTCTGGCAAGGAGGCAAACTGTTTCTGCTGGATAAACTCCACATAGCCTTTTTTCCGCAGACTATCCGCCGGCGCCCGACTGCACTGAGCCTGGGCGATGAGTTCACCAAGTTCCGATATCGGTTGGGAATCGTTCGCCAGCAGATTTAAAATTGTTCGGGCGGGCGAACTAAGCCGCAGCTTCTCCTCCAGCGCCGCCCGGCCTGCCGGGGTAATGCGAACCAGGTTACGGGAAATCATACCAACCTGTTTTTTCACTGCCGCCGGCACCATCGCCGCCAATACGATCCCCAACGGACAACAATAGTAGCGACTGATCCACCCGGCCAGTTCCAACATAATTGAATCAAGCAGGGAGGTCTTGTCTATTACAGCGGCGATGGTTTTCACCTGGGCGACATCTGTTTTGGGGGGGAATTCCACACAAAAGCCGTTTAATAGGCGATTGCCTTTACCAAAGGGGGCTTTTACCCGCCGCCCCAGAGCAACCTGGTCGGCCAGACCGTCGGGTACGGCGTAATCGTAAAGATTATCTCCACCCGATTCGAAGGCGACCCGCACCAGCCGCGCCCCCTCTGCCGGGACCAGTGTCGACCGATGTACAATCGGCTCCATCGCTCCAAATAATCCGGTTTCGTTCCTGTCGTGCCCCATCAAAACATCCTTTCCAGGATAATCATAGCGTGCAGAAGACCATTTGTCAGGGAATATTGCGGTATTGTGCGGCAGATGACATGCCGTTAAACTAATACCAACCTAGGTTTGTCACGGCGTCTCAATCAATCGAGGTGTATATGTTCTTTATCAGCCGTCAGAAAAAAATCGAGTCGGCCATTCATTTATACTGCGAGAAAGTGGCGTTATGTCTCGATCGAGCGGTGGATGCCGTGGGGACATGGTTTGGCTCCAACGACCGACGGGAACTGCACCAGCGAATGAACAAGGTGCATCAGGCCGAGAGCCAGGCCGACAACATCCGCCGCGACATCGAGGTGATGTTATATTCCAAAAGCATTTTTCCTGAATCGCGGGGTGACATCCTGGGCCTGCTGGAAGCGCTGGATAAAGTGCCTAATCAGACCGAGACCGTGGTGCGAATGCTTTATATCCAGCATATTCACATACCGGAGGCATATCGACCGGGAATCATCGAACTACTCGAGGTCGCCCGTCGCTGTACTACGGCCCTGATTGACGCCACGGGAAAGTTATTTAGTAATTTTCCCGCCGTGGGGGCGGCCGTCGGCAAGGTCGATCAACTCGAAAGTGACGCCGATGTATTGGAAAATACGCTTATTGAAAGCGTTTTTGCCTCGGAAATGGACGGATTTGATAAAATTATGTTGCGCGACGTAATTCACCGGCTGGCGCACATCTGTGATAGAGCGGAAACCGCCGCCGATCGCATCTCGATTATCATTGCCAAACGGAAAATATGAATATGTATCCCTTATTGAACTCAGCACCTTTATCCGGTGGTTTATTCCTGGGCTGGACGTTGGGAGCCAACGATGCAGCCAACTGTTTCGGCGCCGCCGTGGCCGGGCATGTCGTCCGTTTTCGCCAGGCGGCCTTGCTTTGCGCCTTGGGGATTATATTTGGCGCTGTGTTGCAGGGCGAACAGGGTATATGCACACTCAGCGGCTTGACCGACCAGACCGTAGCGACGGCGGTTATCGTAACCGTAGCGGCCGGGATAACCGGCGTCTTGATGACGGCTTTGGGCATTCCCATCAGCACCAGTCAGGCCGTGGTGGGGGCGATACTGGGCGTCGGATTGGCGCTGGGACGGCGGGATTTCGATGGACTGGTAAAAGTGGTGCTTTGCTGGTTGGGTACGCCGTTGGGAGCCATGTTGATAGCGATGTTGGCGTATTTTCCAACAGGTTGGCTTATCGAGCGAATGCGAATCAGTATTTTAACTCGTGATAAACTGCTTCTGTCGGGTTTAATTATAGTGGGTTTGTATGGCAGTTACGCCCTGGGGGCGAATAATGTCACCAATTCCACGGGTGTTTTTTCCGGTTTATTACCCGGTGTTACTGACCGAACGTTGGCCCTGGCAGGGGGCGTCGCCATGGCCCTGGGTGTGCTGACATTTAGCAAAAGGGTGATGATCTCTGTAGGGGGGCGGATTACACCACTGGATGCTTATAGTGCATTTATATCCGTGCTGGCGATGAGTATTACCGTGCACATTTTCGCATTTCTGGGAGCGCCGGTGAGCACTTCGCAAGGTATTGTCGGGGCGGTGCTGGGCATCGGCATGGTAAGAGGCGTCCAATCAATTCAGGGACGAATGTTATGGCATATTTTACTGGGTTGGCTACTCACACCATTATTGGCTCTGATGCTCGCCGCGACGGCAATGGCTATCTATCATGGAAGATAAGAAAAAAGCCCCCGGTTTCGGGGGCTTGGCGGGAGTTTGGTCATCGCTGACGCTGAATTCACGGAGTATAAGTGAAGGTGAATACAGAGTCGGACCACGCCAGGCAATGACTATCCTGCCAGAGGAAAAATTTGCGTTTGGCGTCCGCGCTGATTTTCTGTAGGACATCCGCGTCAGTAACTTCCGCGGCGATTACCACCGTTCCGTCTTCGTCGGCGACGGCCTGTCCAAGGTCAATACCACTGCATTTCATGGTATATTCCTTGCCGGCCACAAGGTTGCTTGCCTTTACCGCCAACAGCAGGCTGGACCCCGAGGTATTGTACGCCACCTCGCCACTAGCGTCAGGCGCAAACTCATGCCCCAAAGGGACGAGTTTATTGACGGCCGAATTTATATCGGACGTTGCCCATAAAGCCGTTGTGGCCAACGCGATGCAGCCCAACACCAAGAACAGATGTGAATTTTTACCTCTTTTTTTCTCCATGTGTCATCCTCACAACCAGACCATAATTAAATAACGCACACGCGTGCGTTTTCTGACGATAATGACTACTTTCCGGCTGGCTCCAAGGATTTAACCGAAACAAGGATTTATTCCGGCCATGCGGGGGTAAAACGCCGCTTTTCAAGCTTACGATACAATCGCTACATTGCCAACAATCCTACAAAAAAATCTATCTTTCCCAACTTCTGTAAACTTACCTGATCGATATAATCCAATTCCATTTACGAACGAGTGGGAAATGTTTTCTATATTTAATGCCGGTATATGCCATAACCATTTATTGTATAATATGTTATGAAAGCAGCCAGAATAACGCGTTTTTATCGGAAAAAGCCGAAAAATTCTGAGGCCTATTGACCTGAAGCATATTTTGTGTTTTAATAAATTTTTACGGTAATTTTCCTGCTAAAAAGGTAAGGTTACGTTATGTTTCAATTGTTGGCCCGAAAAACGTGGTGGTGGCGTGGTTGGCGGAAAGGCGGACACGGCGATTAGAACGTTGCGCAAAACCCATATCAGCCGAACTAATCGAAACCGTGGCCGATTGTTATCCAGAGGCTGCGGTTATTTTTTTGGAGCAAAACCCATGAAGGACACATTCATCACCAAAGGCGGCATTCGTGTTATTCGCGAGAAGGTTGAAGTTTCTCTTGAGGAAGCCTTGGGCCACATCTATGCCGATATCGACCGGGCCAAAGGGGCGATCTTCGCCAGCGATTACGAATACCCCGGTCGCTATAGTCGCTGGGATATTGGTTTTATTGATCCTCCTTTGGAAATGACCAGCCAAGGTCGTAATTTCACATTTCGCGCCCTGAACGAGCGGGGTCGCATTGTCCTGCGAATGTGGCGAGCCGCCATCGAGCAGCACCCGCATGTTGAATGTTGCCATGTCGATGAAGAATCCATCACCGGCGTCATTCGTCTTATGCCCGATTATTTCCCGGAGGAACAACGCAGTAAACAACCCAGTATCTTTTCCCTGCTGCGAGCTTTATGTAACCTAATGGCCTGCGATGATGAATACCTGACCATGTTTGGCGCGTTTGGCTACGATCTGGTGTTCCAGTTCGAGCCAATTACCTTTAAACTGGACCGTTCTCATACCGGTCCGGATTGCCACCTTTTTCTTGCCGATCGCGTCAGTGCTATCGACCATCAGCGCGGCAATGCGTTTAATTTGTTCTACGAATTTGAAAATGAATACGGCAGCACCATCGGCCTGCCTGTTGAAGGTATGCGCCGGGAATTAAAGCAATACCCCAGTTCTCCCGACATCGACTGCGATCACGCGCCTGGCGAATACGCCGATAAAGTCGAACAGATTCGCCAGGGCTGTAAACGCGGTGACTTTTTTGAAGTTGTATTGAGCCAATCTTTCCGTGTGCATTGCGGCGACAAGCCCGGCGAATTGTTTGAATATCTCCGTCGTCATAATCCCAGTCCTTATGATTTCTTAATAAATCTTGGTGATGAACAGCTTATCGGCGCCTCACCGGAAATTTATGTCCGCGTCGATGGCAAGGACGTCGAGACGTGTCCCATCAGCGGCACCGTTCGTCGCGGCGACGACGCCATGCAGGACGCCGCCCAGATACTCAAACTTCTCAGCAGTAAAAAGGATGAATCTGAATTGACCATGTGCACTGACGTGGACCGCAACGACAAAAGCCGTGTTTGCGTGCCCGGCAGCGTGCAGCTTATCGGCCGGCGGCTGATTGAAAGCTATTCGCGGCTGTTCCATACGGTCGATCACGTCAAGGGCGTTCTACGTGAGGATTGCGATTTGTTTGATGCTTTGCTCACGCACATGTGGACCTGCACCCTCACCGGCGCTCCCAAGCCCATCGCCATGCAGACCATCGAAAACCTGGAAAAAGACCCGCGCCGCTGGTACGCCGCCTGCATCGGCTTTTTTACCTTTGGCGGTCAGCTCAATACCGGCACTACCATTCGCACCATTTTTTTACAGGACGGCATCGCCACCGTTCGCGCCGGGGCCACGCTGCTGTATGATTCCGTCCCTGACGAAGAAGAAAAGGAAACCCGTCTGAAGGCCTCCGCCTTTCTCGGCGCTGTCACGGCCTCCAAAGGCGTCAAGGAAAAGTCGCCTGCGCCGAGGGTTAAACATCGCAAGGCCAAAAAACTGCTTTTCGTGGATAACCAGGACAGTTTCGTTCACACTCTTGCCAATTATGTCCGCCAGACGGGCGTGGAAGTGGTTACCCTGCGTTGCGGCTTCAATCCCAAACACCTCGACGAAATTCGGCCGGACTTGCTCTTTATTTCTCCCGGCCCCAAAACCCCGCGCGAACTGGGCGTGCTGGAATTAATCGAGGAAGGGATGAAGCGCAACCTGCCCATGTTCGGTGTGTGCCTGGGCCACCAGGGTTTGGGCGAGTATTTCGGGGCGGAATTGGGTGTGCTGGACGCTCCCATGCACGGCAAGGAATCGCTGGTGCATCACAACCAAAAGGGTATTTTCCAAAATATTCCCACACCATTCCCCGGCGGCCGCTACCACAGCCTTTACATCATCCCCGATACCGTCCCCGACTGCCTGGAAGTCACCGCCCGCAGCGACGACGACGTCATCATGGCCATTCGCCATCGCGAACTGCCCATTGCCGCCGTGCAATTCCACCCCGAATCCATCCTGACCCTCCAGGACGACATCGGCATCAAACTCATCAGCAACGTCGTGGAGACATTGATGTAACTAATTCCTGTTGCCTAAAGGTGGCGAGGGCAAAATAATCTTGCTTCTCCAAATCGCCAACCACATTTACCACACAAAAAAAAGCCCGTGGGCAGGATGCCCGCAGCACGGATTAGGCTTTTGCAGCAACAGGAGCTATATAATCCATTGTCGTCAGCGGTTGCGTTGAATATTATCACCGTGCATCGGCCGCAGGAAGCCCGGATGCACGTTCCATTTTTCGCCGTTGTCCGTGGCGATGCTGGCGGTTTTCTTGTTCAGCCGGATGATCACGCCGGTAATTAAATCACCGGTATGCGAATCGAAGTTCACCCGGTCGCCCACGCTGAAATGCGCCATCATCGCCGTACTGCGAGCTTGACCGATGAGCTTGAGCCGTTCAACAATCAACCGGTTCAGATAACGCAGGTCCTGTTCGTTCAACTGGCGAACTGCCTCGGATAACGCATTGCGATCCGCTAGTTCACACCATTTGTCGGCCACGCGACTGTGCCTCCGTATCAATTGCCTCCCAGCAGCTTGGCCACTTCCTCTTCCAGGTTAATCGTCGCCGGGTGGCCGCGCCAGACAATCACGCCTTTCTGGTCGATGAGTAAACTCGTCGGCACACCGGTGACGCCATACGTGGAAGCCGCAACCGCACCAAACGCCGCATCATCCGATTTCTCATAGCACCAGTATTGGGCGATTTTATTCCAATCTTTCTTTTCAATATGTTTTTGCAGGGTTTCTTTTTCTTTATCGACACTAGCGCCGATCAGCACCACCTTACCCTCCCAGTCAGCCTTTCGCTGAGACCAAAGTTCATTTAAATGCCCCATCGGCCCCTGGCACGGCCCGCACCACGTCGCCCAGAAATCCATAAACACCACTTTGCCGCGAAAATCGCTGAGTTTGACGATTTTGTCGCTAAATGCCTCTTGCAGCGATATATCAGGCGCTTCATTACCGGCCATCGGCGGGAATTTGAAGGTTTGGGCAACCTCCTTTTCCCTGCCGGAGATTTTCAGGGTGAAATTCCCATCGTGTTCCCGGCCCACCTGCACCGAGTAATTATTGGCGCCAAGGCCTTCCAATACGATACGGCCCGTTTCGTTTAGCGTTCCTTCGGCGACCTGGGCGTCTCCATAGTTGGGATGACGGCATGTAACCACAAAAGACTCACCTGTCACCGCTTTACCATCAGCCATTTGTATGTCGAGGGTGGCTTTCACGTCGCCTTTGTAAAAATCGGCGGAATAAGGTTTGTAAACCAGCGTCACCTTGTTTTGTTCACCGGCCTGGACTTTGAATCGATCACTGTCGCGAAACTGTCCCGGATGAATTACGCCGCGTTCGACACGCTCCGCGGGTTTTGTATTAATGTTTACAGTATAATCGCCAGGCGTATAGTAATCTTCTGATAAATTCAGTGATGCTCCTTTGGCCGAAGTTGTTACCAGCGTGGTGTTTGTTCTCAAGTTGGGAATTATTCGATAAAGATACAACGAACAGGTATCATAAGGCGCTTCATTTAGTCCTTCACCCGGACCAAACGACACACTGACCTGGCCGGGCGTTGGCAGTGTAACCGTCAGGCCGTTCTTTACGGCGGCAATGGTGTAGGGTCCATCCACGAATCCACGTAAAAATCCCGGTTGATCGACGACCACATAAACTTTTTCATCCGGTGCGGAAAAAGCATATTGGCCGTCCCCTTTTTTGTGGACCATGCAGAAATCCCACTGGGCGCGAGATTCCGGCCTTGTGTCCGCCAATCCGCGTAGAACACGCGTTAAAAATGGCTCCAATATAACCATTGGTTGAAGATCACCCGGCAGGTTTCTGCCGTCTTCGCTGGTAATGGTCATGGTATAACCAACCGGCGTAAGCACTATATCCACTTGAGCGGTTTGTCCCGGTTCGGCTTTGATTCCAACAATGCCGGGGGCGAAACCGGAAGAGCGAACAATGATCTGATAATCCAGCAGTTGTCGTCCATAAAAAGTTCTGATTTTGTCTGTCACCGCCGCCTTGCCGTTTTGCCCTTTCACCCAGTCGTTTGAGGTGTAAGGAGTTGCCGCCATAGCTTCAAAATTGGCTACCGCTTTGCCATCGGTGTCTTTTACCGTTACATTGACCATCCAATTGGGGTCTTCGGCCCATGATATCGTCGCCATCAAGACTACAAATAAAACCGCTGTGAAAACCTTGTGATTTGCCATTGGAATCTCCCATTTCAGGTAGGGTTACTATGTGTTTTATAAGTACTTCACTTGAACAAGTATACCTGCCGGACGGCTTATCGCAACCAATAAACTTTCCTATGAAAATAGTCGAATAATTACGAAATTTATTTCTGGGCGAGAATCATACATCTGGGGAAAAAGCCAAACCGCGCATAAAATTGAAACGTTTGCTCATTTCCCGCCGCCACGCCGATAATTTTCCGTCCGGGTAACTCCCGCCCCTTTAATTTTTCCCATAACGGTTCTATTTCGTCCAGAAGTTCCTGACGGCCATCAAGGTAAATAATGGCGTTCATGGTTTTTATGCTTGTTGGTCATCCGTAGCGGATTGGGATTCTGCCGCCAATGGCGTATTGATGGTTGTGGGGCGGGGGATATGCAATCGTTCGCCCGTTATAGCTTCGCCCAAGCGACGTATAGGCGGCGTTTCAGAACTTTCTGCTTTTTCACTACTTGGTTTGCCGCTTTTACCGGCAGGTTGGGAGCCTACCACCATTGTAATACGTCGTCCCATGCGTTTGGCCGGAGATTCGATTTTTCCGATGTCCGACAATGCCGCGATAATCTCGTCGAATATCTCCATGCCTAGTTCCGTATGCGCCATTTCCCGCCCTTTGAATAACATGGTGAACTGGACTTTATTGCCTTTGGCCAGAAATTCCCGCGACTTTTTAAGTTTTGTTTGCACATCATGGTCATCAATTTTCGGCCGCAAACGCACCTCCTTGACGACGGTGTGGTGTTGCTTGACCTTGGCGCGATGCTCTTTCTTTTTTTGGTCGTATTTGTGTTTGCCGTAATCCATCAGACGGCAAACCGGCGGTTTGCTGTTAGGAGCCACTTCCACCAGGTCCAGGCCGACTTCGCGGGCGCGGTCAATGGCGTCGCGGGTGTCAATCACGCCGACCTGATTATTGTTTTCGTCGATCAGCCGCACCTGCGGCACTCTAATCATTTCATTCAGTCGCAAATTTTTTGTAACGATTGACAATCACCTTCCTTTCCTGAAAAACTTAAAAAAAACATATAACACGGTCCGGGATTGTTTGCTCATGATTTTAATCCCGGTTCCAGGCATCGCGTATTAATATCCTGCTGCGCCGAAGCGATAAATTCATCCACTTTTATGTTTCGTTGTTCCTTGCAACCGCGGATGCGCACCGTTACGGAATCGTTCTGCGCCTCCGCCGGACCAACCACCAGCATATAGGGCAGCTTCATCTCATGGGCGCGCTTGATCTTGGCGTTAATTTTATCGTCAGAGATATCCATACTGCACCGCAGACCGGCGTTCCGTAGTTTTTGGAGTACGGACGCGGCGTATTCATTGGTTTTTTCACTGATTGGCAACACCCTCGCTTGCTCCGGACTCAGCCACAACGGAAATGCACCGCCGAAATGCTCAATCAGACCGCCAATAAACCGCTCCATGCTTCCCAACACGGTGCGATGGATAATAATGGGTTCGTGTTCGTGGTTGTCCGCGCCCACGTAGCTGATTTTAAACCGTTTGGCGGCCTGCAAATCCACCTGGTGCGTCGGTCCCTGCCATTCCCGGCCCAGTGAATCTATCAGCTTGATGTCAATTTTGGGGGCATAAAACACACCGCCGCCCTCATCCACTTCATACTCTAGCCCGCGCCGTTCCAGCGCCGCTCGCAATTCCTGCGTAGCCCGCTCCCATTCCTCTTCTGTCCCAAGATATTTTTCCGGTCGAGTGGCCAAATACGCTTTATACGTGTACCCGAACGTGGTCATCATATAATGCATTAGTTCCAGAATCAGGTCCAGTTCCGCTCCCAATTGCTCCGGCGTGCAAAATGTATGGGCGTCGTCTTGAGTAAAACCTCGCACGCGCAGCATCCCATGCAGCGTGCCGCTTGGTTCATACCTGTAAACCGTTCCTAACTCACACCATCGCAAGGCCAGGTCTTTGTAACTTCTTACGGCCGTCTTGTATATTGCGTAGTGAAAGGGGCAGTTCATCGGTTTCAGATAATAATTTTGCCCGTCCAGGTCCATAGGGGAATACATCATGTCGGCGTATTTTTCCAAATGGCCGGATAGTTGAAATACTCGTTCCGAGGCAATATGAGGCGTGTAAAGCAAATCGTATCCGCGTTTGAGATGTTCGTTTTTCCAAAATGTTTCGACCTCATGGCGGATAAGTGCGCCATTGGGGTGCCAGTGGATCAATCCCGGGCCGATATGATCGTGAACGCTAAACAGGTCAAGTTGTTTGCCAAGGACACGATGGTCGCGTTTTTTGGCCTCCTCCAGTTGGAAAAGGTAGGCATCCAACTCTTTTTTTGTCGGCCAGGAGGTTCCATAGACTCGCTGAAGCATCTTTTCCGAGGCGTCACCGCGATAGTACGCCCCTGCAACGCTCATGACCTTATAGGCGCCAACCTTGGCGGTGCTGGGCACATGCGGCCCGCGGCAAAGGTCCTCAAAGCTGCCGTCACCGGGTTGACCGGTGGTGTAGAAACTCAAAACATCGCTTTGAGCGCGTTCGGCATTATCAAGTTTGTATCGATTTCCCTCGGCCTTAAGTCGGGGCATTGCTTCTTCCCGGGTCATCTCATACCGGCAAAAAGGCTTGTCCGAGGCGACAATTTTGGCCATCTCGGCTTCGATAGCGGGGAAATCCTCTGGGGTAATCGGACGGTCCAGATCAATATCATAATAAAATCCATTTTCAACCGATGGCCCATAAACCAGCTTGGTTTCAGGGAACAATCGACAAATGGCCTCCGCCATAACATGAGCACAACTATGCCGCATTAGGTCAACGGCCGTAGTAGGGTCGCTTTTGGTAGTCACGATTTCGACATGATGGTCCTTGTCTATAAGTGTTTTTGTATCAACAAGTTGACCATCAACTCGAACGGCCAGGGCGTCCTGAGCCAACCGCGGGCTAATGGCCTGAGCCACCTCAAACGCCGTAAGGGGGGAATCGAAAGATCGGGTTGAATTATCCGGCAACGTTATCCGAACCATGTACTATCTTATTGTCTCCCAAGCACTAATGCTTAATTTAATATATCGGCTGGGACCGATAAGTCAATAAAATTAATATTACATAATCAATCATATACGACATTAATATGATTGGAAGCCTCTCCTCGTCCACCTCATTGGTGATAATTGGAAATTAGATTCAAAAAGTTTGTGAATATTTTCGGTACGTTCATAAACATAAACATTGTGAGTTAACAAGAAAACCGGTCGACATAAAATATGCAGTAAATAATCTGATCAAAATATTTCATATCTATCTGATATAAAAGATGTTATGTTAATTGCTATGTTAAAACCCAAATTCGAGTTCATTTTTTAAATGAGTAAAAAATAATTTTCTTCCCTGACGTTCCAGCCAGGGGACGTGGCCGCAATAAGGCAGCAAAATAAACTTGAAGGATGATAGCGCCGTGTTAAGTGGAACCTGCACGCCTTGATAGGGATGAGGATCATAGTCGCCGTGAATGGCGGTAACAGGGCAGCGGATATTGACGGATTGTTGTAACAATTGACCCGTTTGTCGCATATGAGCGGCTTCCGGCCAAAGTTTATTGAATATGTCTCCCCGGCTCTCAAGTACCTCGGATTCATGGGGTAAAGGATCGTAGGCGTCGGCTCGACTGAATAAATTTCCCAGTCGTGAAAAAGCATCTGAATTCCGCAAAGGTTCGCTTTGAGTAAGCTTCTTGAGCATAACCTTGGCTTGACTTCGCTGCTTAGGTGTCAGGCGGCTTAATCGGGTGGTGAGTATATCCGCCGCATAGGATTCTTCGAAAGGTCCCGCTGATACCAGGATGAGTTTATTAATCAGTTCAGGATGTTGCGCCGCTGTAAGCCAACTCAGCCACGCTCCCCAGGAAAATCCGATGAGGGTAATAGGGGTTTCAGTGTTTTCTCGCAATAGTTCGGCCAATTCCGCAACCTGGCCTGCAATACTGTCGGCTGATTGCATAGGCTCAAGTACGCCACAATTTGACGCTAACTCACGGGCGACGGGGGCCATTTCTCCCGGTGCTCCCGGTCCGCCGTGAATGACTGCCGCGCGATAAGGTTTTAAGCCATATATTCTGATGGGAATCATTTGTGTGGTTCCCGATTAGAACATGACTAATTGTGTGCTTCCATTCGCCGGGATTTTCGCGGTAGCCTGGAATCGTTCCTGGGCTGCCTCAAGAATCATACGTAACATATCAGCATATTTCAGGCCGGCCAAACCCGCCATAATGTTAAATTTCCCGTCCCAGCACCAGCCGGGATTTGGGTTGACTTCCAGGAGTTTAATAATGCCGCCGGCGTCGGCGCGGAAATCGAAACGGGCATAATCCCGGCAGCCACAACGTTCGAAGAGCAGGTTCACATAGTCGAACAGTCGCGACTGATCCTCATCGCCCAGCATGGCTTTACGGTAAGAAATCTGATTCCAATAAGGCGAATCGGGCAGCCATTTGGACTCATAACCAAGAATCGGCGGCAGGTCGGCAGGCAACTGGCTGTAATCCACTTCCAGGGGCGGCAGGATGGTATAGCTGTAACCGGGATTGCCAATAACGCCTACGGTGTATTCCTTGCCGGAAAGAAATTCTTCTATCAGCACCGGTCGGTTAGGGAGAGTGTCGCGGAGGGTTTGAAGGTATCTCACCAAAGCTTCGGTATCGTGGACGACCGCGTCGGCGGTGATGCCGATGCTGGAATCCCCGTAATTGGGTTTGACCAGCGCCGGGAATTCCGCCGGCAGGGTAGCGGCGGAATCGTCGATGTTAAAATAGGTTTCCAGGGGCACGGGGATGTCAAGCGATGCGGCGATGGCGCGGATTAAAGCTTTGTTATAGCACAATCCCAGGCAGGCCGGACCGGCGCCGGTATATGGAATATTAAGCATTTCCAGGATTGCAGGCACATGCAATTCTTTAAAGGCGTCATTATTGAAGCCTTCATCACAAAGATTCAATACGCACTGTGGCGGATTATTACGTAAATCGGTTAATAATGAGGCGTGATTATCGATGTAACGGAAGTTATATTGGGTCAATTGAGCCAAGGCGTCCCGAAGTCGTCGAATGGTTTCCATGTCTTCCGGATTGAATTTTCCGCCAACCTTGACCATATCGGGCAAAGTCGGATCGCCCATAATGACGGTCATTTCCTTGAAAATAGGACCGCGACGGGCGGTGATACGAGCTTTATGGGGAGCAGCCGTGGTGATGAACATCCGATGAGCCATCATGCCCAGATCCTGATTGCGATGTGAATCCGTAGTCGTGCCGTTATAAATGCGTGTGTTCAGAAATCCCAGGCGTTCCAGTAGTTCGTTTACGGTTTCGCGGTCATACAGACGTTCGGCATAGAACTGGTCGGCAATAACGCCTTTTTCGGCATGAACGATAACCTCGCGAGAAATCAAACGTTGGCCATCGGCTGCGAGAGAGCGTTCCCGGCAGACAAAATGGTTGGTGTCGATCCATTCCCAACTGCGACGTTCGAAATGGTTGCGCATCCACTCTCCATCCACCAGGTCCATGGCCAGAATGCCGCCGGAAATAAGCACCTTTTTAACCGTTTCCAAAACGGTCAGGTCGTCTTCTTCCCGTTCAAAGTAACCAAAGGAATTACCCATGATAGCGACACATTGAAAAGAACTTTCGGGAAAACGAAACTTACGGGCGTCGCCTTCATGAAAATCGATCATCAGATTTTCGCGCTGGGCGCGTTTTTTGGCCAGGCGGATCAGGTACCGCGATCGATCAATGCCGCTGACCTGGGTGAAACCGCGCCGGGCCAGTTCCAGGCAGTGGCGTCCTTGGCCGCAGCAAAGGTCCAGGATATGGTCATTGGGGGTGATGCCGGTGGATTGAACCAATAAGTCCACTTCTCCTACTGTATTGGTGTCATTTTCCACGACATCGCCATCGGTTTTCAGGTAAAGCGAATTGAACAAAGTTCGCCACCAGTCAGTAGGAAGATGGCGTTCCAGGTCAGAAACCGGACCAAAGGTTTTCGGTTGGTCGCTTATACGTCTGCGCTTTTTGGACATTGAGAATATCCTTACATCAATTGCTCGCCCGGTTCTTTCGTCGGGCGACCACGCCGCAACGTTACGATGACGACGCATCATCGTGCTGGTAAAATAACCCCAGGACCCGTTGCAGGTACACCAGGGCGGAAAAAGCGGTGAAAACGACCGTTATCCAAAGCATGATGTTTCGCAGGCTGATAGCCCATGTCGCGGTGCGGCAATGAGCCAGATAGATAATAATAGTGCCGATAGTGAAACACTGAAGAAACATTTTAAGTTTACCCACCCAGGTGGCGGCGAAGGCTTTGCCCCGTGCTTCGCTGATATGGCGGATGACGGTGACGAAAATTTCCCGGCCGAGGATAATGGCCGTCATCCACCAGGCCACACCGGTTTCTACGGGTTCCAAAGATCCCAACAACGGCCGTTGCAACCACGCCAGCAGGATAAATCCGCCGCCGACAAGAATCTTATCGACCAAGGGATCAAACGTTCGGCCAAACCGGCTGGTGACTTTAAGCCGCCGGGCCAGGGGGCCGTCGGCGATGTCAGTCAGGCCGGCAATAACAAATAATGCAAAAGCCCAGTCCAGTTTGATCTTGTACGCAGCGTCAACCCGTCCATGATCCGCCCAAATAAGCAGAATCAGATACCCCGCTGCGAAAAAAATTCGCGAAAACGTCAATATATTGGGCAATTGTCGCAATAAAAACGGCATTGAGTATTTATTAGCCTTTTTTAACGACATATTTGACCGATAAGGTCGTAACTCTGTCGTTGTGTTATTGTGGCTTTGACCATACGTCCCGGTTTCAGGGTTGTTCGGGCCGGTGCTGAGAGGTAACACACGCTGTCAATGTCCGGCGCTTGGCCGGGATGCCGGGCGGTGAACCATGTCAGGTTGGCGTCCAGCTTCATTTCCGTGATGACGTCGGCATCCAGTGCGTTCAGCAGCAGCACGGGTGCTTTCCGGCCGATATACGCTTCGGCTTTGGTGAACGCGATGGCCTGTTGGGTTAACATCAACTCCTCCAAGCGGCGCTGTTTCTCTTTGTCGGGAATCTGCCCGGTCATTTTACCCGCCGGCGTTCCCGGTTCGAGCGAGTAGGCAAAACCGCCCAGAGCGTCAAAACGCATCTCACGGACAAAATCCAGCAGTTCGGTAAACTCCGCGTCCGTTTCCGTCGGAAAACCGACAAGCATCGTAGTTCGCATTGTTAAATTGTCAATCGAATCGCGTAGTTTTTTTATAATTTTTTCTGTTTTTATTCGATTGATACGCCGGTGCATGAGTTTGAGCAGGCGGTCGTTGATGTGTTGCAGCGGCATGTCAAGATAGGGGACCACGGTTTCGCAATCGCTCATGGCGTCGATGATGTCGTCCGATATGCTCGCCGGATGGGTGTAAAGCACCCGCAGCCACTTCAATCCTTCCAGTCGGTTTAGTTCCCACAAAAGCTGTCCCAAACCGCCGTAACCGTCCAGGTCTCGACCGTAACGGCTGGTTTCCTGGGCGATAAGGTTCAGTTCCAAAGCTCCGTCTGCAATAAGTTCAGCGGCTTCGGCCAGAACGGCATCGGGATTTTTACTGCGGAATGGGCCTCGAATCGCCGGGATAGTGCAAAAAGCACACCCCATCGAACAACCTTCGGCGATTCGGAGATAGCTCCAGCAGGGTTCAGTTAACCTCAGCCGGGCCTGATCGTTTAGGACGGGGCCGCGAAAGACCGGGAACCGCTTCGGTCTTGTCCTGGATTTTGATGGTTTAACAGGTGGCGGCGTCACCAGATTCCGGAGGATATTAGGCAAATCATCACGTTGTTTTAGTCCAACGACAGCATCAATGCCCGGATAATGGGTATGAAGTCGGGCTTGCCCCCAATGTTGGGCGAG
>JAFGBA010000206.1 GCA_016933395.1 Sedimentisphaerales bacterium
ACGGTATGTTTCCCTGGTGATATTTGTTGTCGCGGTGGCCAGTGATGCGCTCGATGGTTATCTGGCAAGAAAGTACCGACAGGAAACACTGTTGGGGCGTTTTCTCGATCCGCTGGCGGATAAATTGCTCATTACTTGTTCTGTGCTGTTGTTGGCCATTCCGTCGACGGGTCTGAAAGAGGTGATGCTACCGGATATGCTGGTGGTGCTGATCATCGGCAAGGACCTTTATACGGTATTGGGGTTTATCATCATCTATTTTATCACCTCGGAACTGCATATTGTCCCGGCGCGGATGGGTAAAAGCTGCACAGTGGTGCAGGCGGTGATGGTGCCGGCAATGCTGCTGGCGCCGGATGTGTTGCCCGTTTGGACGGGCTATCGGACGGTGGTGGAGATATTATGGTGGTCCGTGGGCGCAGCAGCCGTGCTGACCGTGATTACCTACACCCGTAATGGATCCCGATATGTCAATGCCTTCGAACAACGCCAGCAAGGCCAGGCCCAGTCAAAGGTTCGTAAAACCGTATTGAGCCGTAAGGAACGGCGTGAGCAATCGAACAGGCCTTGAAAATGGTTGGTTTTTTGCTCCCCAAAGCGGGTTTCACCAACTATAATTAATAGTCAGGGTTTAACGCCTACGGAGTTGGTGTAAGTATTTGATACAAAGTAAATTGCGATGATTTTTAATTCGATTTCAGAAATTCTTGAAGACTTGGCTGCCGGAAAAATGATCGTCCTGGTGGACGATGAAGACCGGGAAAATGAAGGGGATTTAGTCTGCGCAGCCGAAAAAGTCACCCCGGAAATCATCAATTTCATGGCGACGCACGGGCGGGGCATGATTTGTATGCCGCTGACAGGTGAACGCTGTGACGCCCTGCATCTGCACCCTCAAACCCCTTTGAATACCGCTCCTTTGGGGACGGCCTTCACGGTGACAGTCGACGCCAGGGAGGGCGTTACTACGGGAATATCAGCGGCGGATCGGGCGAGAACCATCCTTACGGCCGTAAAAGAAGATTGTAAACCATACGATTTGGTTCGGCCGGGGCATGTTTTTCCTCTACGAGCGCGCGAGGGCGGTGTTCTGGTGCGGGCTGGGCAGACCGAAGGAGCGATTGATCTGGTGCGGCTGGCCGGGCTGAAACCGGCGGGGGTGATATGCGAAATCATGAATGAAGACGGCACCATGGCGCGGCTGGGGGATTTGACAGAGTTTTGCCATCGTCATGAACTTAAAATGACCAGTATCGCATCTCTGATTGAATATCGTCTGTTACGTGAGCAGCTTGTGCGGCGGGTGCAAACGGTTTCGCTGCCGACGGATTGCGGGGAGTTCCGTCTGATCGGCTATGAAACAGGGTTGGATCATCATATGCACTTGGCGCTGTGCAAGGGCAGCGTTGGCGATCTTGATGAAAACGGAGTTGTTATTGAGCAGACCGAGCCGGTGCTGGTGCGGGTGCACAGTGAATGTTTGACGGGGGATATTTTCCATTCACAGCGATGTGACTGCGGCGATCAACTCCATGAAGCCATGCGGCGTATCGAAGAAGCCGGCGCCGGGGCTATTATTTATCTGCGTCAGGAAGGTCGGGGCATTGGGCTGACGGCCAAGCTTCATGCCTATCACCTTCAGGAAATTGGGATGGATACCGTACAGGCCAATGAGTGGCTGGGTTTCGCCGCGGATAAACGGGATTATGGCCTGGGAGCGCAGATCTGCCGTGATTTGGGTATTCGAAAAATCCGCAACATGACCAATAATCCCGTTAAAACCGAACGCCTGCAGGTGTATGGCATTACTGTCGTCGAGCAAATCCCCCTGGAAATGCCTTTGAAGGAACATAACCGGCGCTACATGCAAACCAAGCGTGATAAAATGGGCCATATATTGCGGCATACTTAACGTTGCCATTATGATTATGAAGGAGCGAACCATAATGAGCAGGAAGCAAAACATTCGGTTAGCGAGTTATTTGATGATGCGACTTTGGCGGGGCATATTAAGTATGCTTCTGGTGTTGGGTTTTGTTTCGGGGTGTACGCCGGGGCCGACAGGGGCCGCGTCGCCGCGCGAGACAGGCTATCATGTTCAGACCGTGCGTCTTAAGGAATCCTTTACGCGGATGTATCAGGATAACCAGGGGCGATTACACGTCAAGACCACCGTTGAATTACGCGATCCTTTCGGCGACTCCATCAAGGCTTTGGGGGCGTTTCGCTTTGAATTATTCCAGTATCGTCCGGCGTACCATGATCCGCGCGGCGCCCGGCTGAAAGAAGGGGGGATGCAAACACTTGATTTGAGCAGGCTGCAGGAAAATGACAGTCATTGGAACCGCATTACGCGTTGTTATAATTTCGATTTTACTCTGGCGGAATTACCTTATGATACGACACGTTTGGTTGTCCAGGTAACTTTCAGCCAGGAGGATTACCGTTTACAGGACATTCTGGTATTGGAACGAACAGGTAAAGATGATGTGAATACATCTTTTCGCCCTATGGGCATGGGATTTTAAGCCGCAGCCTGGAAGGGGGATTTTTTATTGCCGCAGAAGGAGGGATATCGTATTATTGGGATTCATACAGGTTTCTTGACGGAGTATTCATTTATAGATTTTCTTGAAGGAGTATGCACATGGCTCAGCGCAAGTCATTTTGCCGGCAGGATCGAATTAATCATCATTCCCAGATTGGCGGTATAGAGACATCCGTGCAGGATAATGGCCCGGCGCGGGGTGTGCGTATCGCCTGGATCAATACCGGTAGTGGATTGCGCTACAAAGTGGCCGTCGATCGCGGATTGGATATTCTGGATGCTTTTTATCAACAGCACAGTCTGGCCTGGATCAGCCATCTGGGACTAAATGCCCCCCGGCCGGACGCTCATCAGGGGCTGGAATGGCTTAGCAGCTTTGGTGGGGGGTTACTGACAACGTGCGGCCTGACGCATGTCGGTGCTCCTGACAACGATGAAGGCCGCGGTCTGCATGGGCGCATAAGTAACCAGCCTGCTGAGGTGGAATCCATCATCCAGCCCGATCCCGCCCATGGTAAACTTGATTACGGCATTACGGCGGTGATTAAGGAAAGTCGCGTGTTTGGCCCGTGTCTGGAGTTGCGCCGAACCATTAGCGGTCAGTTGGGGCAACCAAGGATTGATATCAAGGACACGGTAACCAATCGCGGTCCGGCCCCAACCCCACACATGATTCTTTACCATATCAATTTCGGTTGGCCCCTGGTGGATGAAGGAACAGATATTGTCTATCGAGGCAAATGTCGGTCGCGCGGGGAGGGAATGGACGACAAGATTTTCAATAATCAGCAAAATTATCGCCGCTGCCCGGCGCCGATGGACGGAGCGACTGCGCCGGAAGGATGCGGTTATATCGAGGCGACGCCTGACGCCAAGGGTATTTGTCGTGCGGGACTGGCGAACGCTAAAATTCCATTAGCGGTTGTTATTGAATACAGGAAAAAGCAGATGCCCTGCCTGACCAACTGGCAGCATTGCTGGAAAAATGAATACATTACCGCCGTGGAGCCGGGGACGAATTTTCCCACCGGCCAGGCGCAGGCCCGGCGGGATAAAAAACTGATTACCCTGCAACCAGGACAAAACCGCAATTATGAATTCAATCTGACGGTGCTTGCTGATAAACGCGAAGTGGAGCAGTTTATCAAATCAGGCGGCGAAAAATAAGGGATGAAGCAACATGTTAAAATTATTGCAGGAACTCAAGACGGGCAAGGTGTTATTAAGCGATGGGGCAATGGGTACGCAATTGCACCAACGCGGATTACCCGTGGGAACATGTCCGGAAAGCTGGAACCTTTTCCATCCGGATGATGTTCAGGCGGTATCGGCCGCTTATGTCGCCGCGGGCAGCGATATTGTCGAAACTAATACGCTGGGCGGGACACGGATAAAATTGGCGCATTTCGGCCTGGCCGATCAGGTTGCGGAGATAAACCGAAAATCCGCCCAACTAGCCCGCCGCGCCGCCGGAGACGATCATTACGTTTTTGCCTCTGTGGGTTCGACGGGGGAATTTATGGAGCCATTGGGATCACGCACGGAAAGGGAAATGATTGAGGTATTTGCCGAACAGATGAAGGCCCTGGCTGCCGGCGGCGTTGATGCGCTTTGCATAGAAACGCAAATAGCATTGGATGAAGCCCTCGCCGCCGTCAAAGCCGCCAAGGAAAATACGGACTTGCCGGTGGTGGTTACGCTTACGTTCGATAAAACAGCCGCGGGTGAGTTTCGTACGGTGATGGGCGTTTCGCCGGAGCAGATGGTGGACAAGCTTGCTGCCGCCGGTGCGGATGTCCTCGGCAGCAATTGCGGCCAGGGGCCGGCGCGGATGGTGGAGCTTTGCCGCAAACTCCGTCCGCTGACCGATCTGCCGCTGATGTTCCAGGCCAACGCCGGTCTGCCCGTGGTGGAGAACGGCCAAACCGTATTCAAGGCAACGCCGGAGGAAATGGCCGAAGGCGCTGCCCAATTCCGCGCCGCCGGCGCCAACATTATCGGCGGCTGCTGCGGCACAACACCCGCCCACATCGCCGCCATGCGTAAGGTGATCCCCGCCTGAAAACGTATTCGTGAGAAATAGGCCATGCAAGTTGTTATTATTATTTTTGTGATTATTTTTATTGTTGTTGGCATAATTGTCTCGTCCATCGCCGCCCGCAAGCGCCGCGAGGAACTGGGACTGCTGGCGCAACGGCTGGGGTTAGTGTTCACGCCGGGGCATGACGCCGACATGGACAATCGCTACCCCTTTCTCGGCAAGCTCAAGCAGGGATCCAATCGTTATGCGTTTAATATTCTTAGCGGGATTTACAACGGCCATGAGGTGATGGTCTTCGATTACCATTACGAAACGCATTCCACCGATTCCAAAGGTCGCCGTCAGACGCATCACCACAACTTTTCCTTTTTTATCCTTAATTTGCCCATTTCCTGTCCGGAACTGCTCATCAGCCGCGAGGGGCTATTCTCCAAAATCGCCCAGGCGTTCGGCTACGACGACATTGATTTCGAGTCGCATGAGTTCTCCCGGCGGTTCTGCGTCCGCTCCCGGGATAAAAAATTCGCCTATGATGTTTGCCATGCCCGCATGATGGAGTACCTGCTGGCCAATCCGGATTTGAGCATCGAAATCGAACAAAACGTACTGACGTTATATTTCAGCGGCAGTCTCAAGGTCCCGGAAATCGAAATGAATCTCAACCGGCTGCTGGAAATTCGTTCCCTGCTGCCGGCGTACCTTTTCGGCAAGGAGGCATGACCTGTGCCTGCATTGATTATCCTCGCGATTATCGTTTTGTTGCCGCTTTTATTCGTTGTGCTGACGTATAATACCCTCGTACGTTTGAAAAATCACATCCGCGACGCCTGGAGCGACATCGACACGGAACTCAAGCGGCGTTACGACCTCATCCCCAACCTCGTCGCCACGGTCAAGGGCTACGCCGCCCACGAGAAGGAAGTATTTGAAAGAATCACCGAACTCCGCGCCCGCTGCCAGGCCAACACCGGCCCGGTCCGCGATCAGTCCGGCGATGAAAAGCAACTCGTCGCGGCCTTGCAGCAGCTTTTGGCCGTCGTCGAAAATTACCCCGCCCTCAAGGCCGATCAACATTTTCTGGCGTTGCAGCAGGAACTGGTCAACACCGAGGATCGCATCCAGGCCGCCCGCCGCTTCTACAACGGCAACGTACGCGACTATAAAAACGCCTGTGAAACCTTCCCCAGCATGATCGTCGCCAACCTCTTCGGCTTCGAATCCCACGACTACTTCGACGTCGAACCCGCCGTCCGCCAGACGCCTTCGGTGGAATCCTGCTAGATGGTTATGTTATTGGAAATTCGTGCTCATTACCTTATTCATCAAGGCCGGTTCTATGCAGAGGTTTAGAACTGAGTGAGCTATTACGGCGGGCCAGACATTGCCGCGCAGTATTCTCGCAATTCCCAGAGTTGCCCCCAGCGCAATGGTAAATAATATTCCCATTGGCCCCCAAAATATATGCGCCAGTCCGAAAGCCAGTGATGACCAAATAATTTGTGAGCGTCGGGTTCCGCCGGTTCTGGAAATCATAAGAATAACAAATCCCCTGAAAAGAAACTCTTCACAAAAACCGGCGCTTAGGGAAGCAGGAATCGACCTGACCTTGGCGGAGTCCAGAATAATCATATCTGAAAAAGGCGGCCATCCTATAAAGCCATAAATACTCACCCAAAAGACGCCCAATAAGAGTCCTACCGCTAAATCCTTTAAGAAAGAGTCTGTTCGGATTCCAAATAAATCGGTGAAGGGGATATTTCTCCTATGAATTAACCACCAAAGTCCGACCGTAAACCATAATCCAAAAACAGCCATATACATTACAGCGCGTTGTATCACATCGGCTGGTGGCCGCCCGCGATGCCCTGTTTTGAAATACCAAAAGAGTATATAAATGTTGGAAAATACCATGCAAACGCCCAAAAGAACGCACACCGTCAAAATTATCCATTTGGCGGCTTTTTTGTTGGATATCGGTTCCATAAAGTCTCGTTAGTCAGATTGAGATAAAATGTATTATTTTGAAATACACCAATGAATGGTTATATTTCAGGGTTTGGTGGTTGCTGGTGCTTTTTTCTCGCCGAACCGTTCAAAGGGAATAAGAATTTCCGTTTTCATGGAGGCGTAATCGCCCGACATGGCGTTGGTCAAATAGATTTCCCGCGGGGCGTCGGTGGCGACGCAGCCGTTGCGGAATAACCATGTCATCAACTCTTTATAAATCGGTTCGGGATTCGCCACGCCTTCCGGCTTGACGGCAACCACGGCCTCACCCGCCGCGACCTTCTTGATGTCGGTCATTTCGCCCAGTGTCCCCGCCAGTTTCAGATGCTCCGCGTTGACGGGAATGCGTATCTCTGTGAGGTAATGTTCCGGCGTGGTGGTTTTGGGATTGTTCAGAAAAGCATATTCCACCGGTCCCGCCGGCGGCATCATGCCCTTTTGACCGGCCAGGGCGAATAACTTGCCTGTCGCCGCGCCGGATTTGGAGTAGTCGCCGCGATAAATCGTATAAAGCACCACCTGTTCCTTCAATTCCCGGACGATGATAGACGTCGCCGGTTGCCCCTCGCCCGTCAGTAACGTTCCCGCCAACAGCGTTAGTACAATCCCGGCGGCAAATAAAACGATGATTAACTGTTTCTTCTTCATGGCTTACCCTTTCCGGCTTTCCAAAATGTGGTTATAAAGTTGAACCATAATTAAAATATGTACATAATTTTACAAGGTATGTCCTTTGACGATCTGTTTTAGAACCTTTACATGCTCATCAAAAGCCTCCTTTCCTCGTGCGGTGATTTGAATATGGCTGCACGGTTTGCGTTTAACAAATGTTTTTTCAACACGTATATACCCTTCTTCCTCCAGGCGGAGTAAATGAGCGCCCAGATTGCCGTCGGTTAGGTTAAACAGGTTGCGCAGGTAAACAAACTCCATTTGCTCCTCGGCCTTGAGCGCCGCCAACGCCGCCATGATCTGCAATCGAACCGGCTGATGGATTAGGGTATTCAGTTTTTCCATCTTATCTCCAGTATCGACGAATGAATAAGCCGGTACCGAGCATTGCGCCGCCGCAGGTAGGGGCCATCCACAGATTAAAATACGTCGGCGGGATAAGGTAATATCCTGTCAAGGCAAAAGCCGTAACCGCCAGTCCCAGCCAAAACAGATATTTTTCATCCAACCACAATCCCAAAACAATGTAAGCGAACATGATTCCGGTGATCATGAAAATGTTTATTTGGATGCCATGAATGTTTTGAGGCGTTAAAACGTGCAGCCAGACACCCAGGTAAGTAAATAATAACAGCCAGAAGATAAATACTTTTCGACCTAATCGAGTGATTTCATCGCTCTTAACGGGACTGTGGCGATGGCTCCATAAGCCAATAAAAATGGTGCCCACAGCGCCAAGCGAACCCATAACCGACCAGATGATTTTGATGCGTTGCGGCTGAGTCAAGGAAAAATGTGTAAGTAGATAACTGCATATCCAGATGCCGCCCCACAAAATCAGGATTTCACCGGAGCCAATCGCTGATAAGGATCGACGAGTGCGTTTGATGGTGTTTTCTATTTGTTGAAGCGAGTTTTGTGCTTCGTCAGGCGAGATATTCATTATTCATACCTCTAAAATAACCATGATGGATTTGGATGACACAAGCATAATGCCAACTTTTGGGGGCCATTTTTTGATGCATATAGTTGGAATGGTGCACTTGTGACGTATAATTTGCTAATTTACTCAACTTGACTGACTTTTAAGAGGGATTTTGGACGAATATGGCTCCGTTATCAACAAAAAATGGCAATCTCTTCGATAAAGAA
>JAFGBA010000207.1 GCA_016933395.1 Sedimentisphaerales bacterium
TATATTCACCGTCAACGCGATGATGAACGTTTGGCCACACTCGACCGTCAACGCTATCAAACCGTTTTCGCCCGACATGCCGGCTCGGTGGCCGCGCCCACGGCGGGATTGCATTTCACCCCGGAACTAATCGAGCAATTATCCGCTTCGGGTGTCAAACTGGCATATATCACCTTACACGTCGGCCTGGGCACTTTTCGTCCTATCACTTCTGAAAAGGTGGAGGACCATGACATTCACGCCGAATGGTATCGTCTTGGCCAGGCCGATGCCGCGACGATCAATCAAGCCCGAGACGCCGGCGGTCGTATTATTCCTGTGGGAACTACCGCCGTGCGAACCCTGGAAAGCTGCACTCATGAGGGACGAGTTCACGCCGGCAGCGGTTGGACGAAACTTTTTATCTATCCTGGTTGCGAATTTCAAATAGCTGATGGCATGGTAACTAATTTTCACCTTCCAAAAAGTTCGCTACTGGCCTTGGTATGTGCTCTGGCCGGAGTTGAACATGTCCTCTCCGCCTATGCTTGCGCCGTCGAGCAACAGTACCGCTTTTACAGCTACGGTGATGCTATGTTGATTATTTAGTGATAGGGGCGAAAAAACAGTGGTCTCTCTACATAACCTTGTAATGGCCGCTTTTGTTGTTTTGCCGTGACTTTGTTTGCGAGATACCCCTATTGCAGCATAGGGTTTAATCCGCCTTCGTCGTTGGTCGCTTATCCGTCTCCTATGGATGTCGCTCGGTGGGTGAGACATGGCAGTCAGAATGGTTACACCTTATATACCGCGTGGTCAAAGCTCCTTTTCGTCTGCCGGCCGGCAGGAGAGGGCGCACACCACACACCATATCTCCATCTACGTTCAAACAGTGCGGAAAACGCCATTTCCCGGCTGTTTTTTCTGGAATTTCCTTTCCGCGTCCGATACTACTATGGGCTAATTGTAATTGATTACCATTAACACCAGGTTAAGGAAACGAACATGTACGCAACTATCGCAGATGTCGTCGCGCGGGAGATTCTCGACAGCCGCGGCAATCCCACCGTGGAGGTGGATGTTTACCTCGAAGATGGCTCTTTTGGCCGGGCGGCCGTACCCAGCGGGGCCAGCACCGGCGAGCATGAGGCCGTCGAGCTTCGTGACGGCAACGCCAAACGCTATGGCGGCAAAGGCACGCTCAAAGCCGTTAAAAACGTCAACACCATCATCGCCCCCAAGGTGCTGGGGATGGACGCCCGTGCCCAGGAAGAGCTGGACAACTTCATGATCGAGCTGGATGGTACGCCCAACAAGGGCAAACTCGGCGCCAATGCCATCCTGGGCGTGTCGATGGCGGCGGCCAAGGCGGCGGCGGATCACTGTAACCTCCCCTTATACCGCTACTTGGGCGGCAACAACGCCAATATCCTGCCCATTCCGATGATGAACATCCTCAATGGCGGCAAGCACGCCGACAACAACGTGGACTTTCAGGAGTTTATGATTATGCCCATCGGGGCCAAGAGCTTTTCGGAGGCCCTACGGATGGGGACCGAGATTTTCCACAGCCTCAAGAAGGTGCTGGCCAAACTCGGCTACAACACCGCCGTCGGCGATGAAGGCGGCTTCGCCCCGGACCTCAAGACCAACGAGGAGGCCCTGGAGGTGATCGCCCAGGCTGTCAAGGCTGCCGGGTATCAGTTCGGTAAGCAGGTGTTCATCGCCCTCGACCCGGCGACCAGCGAAATGTACGACAAGGCCAAAAAAGGCTACTTTTTCTTCAAATCCAATCCGAAAAAGAAGGTTTCCAGCCAACAAATGGTCGATTATTGGGCGGATTGGGCCAAACGCTACCCCATCGTCAGCATCGAAGATGGCTTGGCCGAAGATGACTGGACCGGCTGGAAGAAGCTTAATGACACACTCGGTAGTAAAATCCAGCTTGTCGGTGATGACCTGTTTGTCACCAACACCAAGCGGCTTGAAAAAGGCATCAAGGAAGGCTCCGCTAACTCGATTCTCATCAAGGTCAACCAGATCGGCACCCTCACCGAGACCTTCAACGCCATCCGCATGGCTCAACGCAACGGATATACCGCCGTTATCAGCCATCGCAGCGGCGAGACGGAAGATTCGACCATCGCCGATATCGCCGTCGCCAGCGGGGCCGGGCAGATCAAGACCGGCTCACTGTGCCGCACCGACCGTATCTGCAAATACAACCAGTTGTTGCGCATCGAAGAGGACCTGGGCAGCCAGGCCGTCTTTGGAGCGAGCATCTGGAAACGCTAAGTATAGTTTCGCCTGCCCTCGTCCCCTGGTTTTCCAGGGGGCGGGGAGGAAATTTTAGCCGATAAACCATGACCGATTTGCGTAAGGACACGCCGAATATCGCCGAACCCACCAACGGGTGGGGGCAAGGCTTGTGGTTTGTCATTTGTTGTACCATCGGTATGGGGGCTATCGCTGCATCGTTGCTGTCCCAGCCTGTTTCCCGCTATTATGCCGATCAGCGGGCGTTGCAACTGCAACAGGAGCGATTTGACAGCCTGCAACGGATTTACGATCAGCAGAAAGAACTACTCGCAAATACGGATAATCCGTTGGTAATCGAGCGGGTAGCGGTTAATTGCCTGCAATATCGACCGGCCCTGGTGGCTGCCGCCGGTCCTGGGCCGACCCTGCCGGAATTGCCCGACTACATGAAAACCGCTGTCCGGCAGGTTCGCCAAAAAAAGCTTCCGCCGCCATCATCGCTTCAGCGCTGGGCCGACGCCCTCGCCGCCCGATCTGAGGCCCGGAGCATGCTGCTTTTGCTGGGAGCCGGATTGGTTCTTATCGCCATGAGTTGTTTTTACCGTCGGAACTAAGGTGTTATATCGCTTTAACTGGCTTTAATTAAAGGCTTTAAGCCATTTATGGAGTCGTTGCGGGAGAATAGTCGATAATAAAGGGTAGAGTCTCGCCTAATTATAGGAGTATAGATGGACTGCCCGTATATCGACGCTGATAATCCCCTGTGCAGCAGATACTTAAATCTCGGTTGTCTGAATGACGCCTTTGAATTATGCACCCGCCATTACATGTTATGCCCGATATATCTGCACCTAATCGACAGTACCGCAACGAATCATCAGGTCGTGACAGTGGGGGGCGCTCCGAACGAAGCACAGTTTCTGTCGCCGTGAAAAATTCCGCCTCAGCCTGGCCTGTAAATCGTATTAAGCCCTATACGGATTATCTGCGGGTAGAGGCCGGCCTGAGCGAAAATACCCTCCTTGCCTACCAACGCGATCTGGCCAAATTTACCGAATTTTGCCACGACAAAGGCATTTCTAAACCCGACCAGCTTTCGCCATTGTTGCTGCAACAGTTCGCTCAATATCTGGCATCGTTGAAACTGGCGACGCCCAGTATCGCTCGGCATCTTACGGCTGTTAAAATGTTCCTGCGGTTTCACCTGCTTAATAGCTGGGTCAAGAAGGATGTCTGTGCCGCATTGGAAAGTCCCAAACTCTGGCGGCGACTACCCGGCGTGCTCAGCAAGCAGAAAACCGTCGAGTTGATTACCGCCGGGGACCCGGAAAACGAACTTTATCCAAGAGATCGAGCTTTGCTGGAGTTGCTTTACGCGACGGGTCTGCGGGCGTCGGAGGCGGCCAACTTAACGCTTAAGGATATTAATTTTCAGATCGGTTATATTCGTTGCATCGGCAAAGGACGCAAGGAACGCATCGTACCCATCCACCAGACGGCCCTGGATGCGATTAATGATTACCTCCGCGACCTGCGGCCCAAATTACTGGGCAGCCGCACCACCGGACAACTGTTTCTTTCGCGCACGGGGCAGGCATTGTCACGCATTGAAGTCTGGCGCATTGTCCGCCGCAGCGCCATCGCCGCCGGAATGCCCGGCAAGATTACGCCGCACACGCTGCGCCATTGCTTTGGTTCGCATTTGTTACAAGGGGGGGCGGACTTAAGAATCGTGCAGGAACTCCTCGGCCACGCCGACGTCACGACTACCCAAATTTACACCCACGTGGACCAGGAACACCTCCGCGCCATCCACAAGAAATATCATCCGCGCGGATAAATTTACCACCATTTCCGAAGTCGAACTGCGGGCACAATGTACCGCCGACGCCCCCGCCGGCATCTTTTGCAATGACTATGGAAAAAACACGACGTAAAAAGATGAACCAGCGTTTTTTTCGCTCCTCTGGACAAGGTTTTACCCGTTGGTCATGCCCGTAAAAAAGGGCATCCCGGCGAAATCTTTGTATCCCCGCTTTCGCGAGGATGACAATCTTTCACAGGTATGACATGCCGTTTACTCAGGCTTACTCTTCCTTGATAAATAATGTGATGTCGTCAGTGGCGTTTTCGACGACAACCATAAAATTTCCTTTGGGCATCGTGACGTGAGTATGTGAATGCGACGGTGCAGCGCCGAAATCTTTCAAGATTTGAGGTACATAGGGATTGTCATCTGAAGACGCCATGAACTTGTCATATTCCCGGTCGGTCAGGATAAACAAACTGAGCCGGCTTTGCGAGGGAGAATCAACCTTAATCGTTAATTTGCCTTTTTGGGAAGCGATTATTTCCTGATAAAAAAACTCGTCAGCGGCAAGAGTAAACGTTTCCTTGACAACATAATCGTGCCTGGCGACAAAGACGGCCACGCCGATGATAGCGACGATGGCAATAATCCTTAATATGCCTTTTGGTCCTTTAAATGATTCCAAGTCCATTTTGGGATACTCCTACGGTTCGGGTTTAATTAAGATAGTTGCAAGGTACTGATATATTCACCCATAAGGCATCCTACCAACTGATGATGGTCCAATTCGCCACGCAAGAAAACACCTTGATCGGGCCCGGAACAGAAAAAACCACGACAACTCGAAAATACACATCTCGGGGAGAATATTCAAGAAAAAACCACCAGGATTTTAATATCGCGAAAGGTACGACGTGGGCCAAATGCCCACCCCGAATTGTACCATAAAAAAGTGTGAAAAGACGTGTGCGGAAAAATCCATGTAAAAATAGAATTCAGAACACAGGCGTCAAGAAGCCGGAAGAAATATTTAGCCACAGATTCGCACAGTTAAAGACAAATGTAGGGTGGGTCTTCGACCCACCATATTAACCGCCGCGTGGGTCAGAGACCCACCCTAATTACATGACAAAGGCTGTTCGTCCCGTCAAAATAGTCAAGATCACAGGCTATTTTAGAAAGGAGA
>JAFGBA010000208.1 GCA_016933395.1 Sedimentisphaerales bacterium
TCTCCACGATGTTTGAGTATAAAAAATGCCAGCCAACACACGATTAACCAGTAAAACGCCCGACGAAACAAATATAACATCACCAAAGCCGTGAGTATTCCGATAAGGTCCGCAGCCCAGTCACTCCAACCCGCCGAACGATGCACAAATTTCTGCGAAATCTCGTCCAGGGCGGCGTATATTCCTAAAATCAGCAAACAGAAATACAATGGTCGGCGGCGTAATGAGGGGCGCAAACGCCCGTGAAACGTCAGCCAGTATAGCAACGTCAGCAGCCAAAATGCCAAGCCATGCAGGAACATATCCGTAGTGTGAATATGAACATCGGAAAGGTTCAGGTTGGGAATATGGGTGGATACAAATAAAATTGGCCAATAAATTACCAGTAACAATTGAATTCGCCACGATCGAGGCCACCACTTCATGGAACGGCGTCCTCATCGTCAAGGTCTTCGCCTGACATGGCGGCGGAAGGCGGCGTTAAGGAGGTTTCCGTCGGTAATGAGTATTCTTCGACATCATCAACTGAAAATTGCTCTGATGCCACACCCCGAATAACGGGCGCAGGCACCGACGACGTGGGTGGCGCGACGCCGGGAGTCATGGTCTGGACCTCCTGCGCCAGAGCCTGGTAGTCTTCGGCACCGTTGCAGTTAGGCTCATATTCAAAAATGGTCTGCCCATAACTAGGTGATTCAGCAAGCTTTACGTTACGCCGAATCCGTGTGGAAAAGATTTGTACATATTGCCAGGGACACGGCTGATCGCGGTGCTGCCGGAAAAAGGTTTCTATGTCCGTAACTATTTCCCCGGACAACGTTACTCGGGAATCGTGCATACAAAATAGTAATCCGCTAACCAATAACTGCGGATTAATCCTTTTTTGCACCAATAAAACCGCCTCAAGAAGCTGACTCAGTCCCTGCAGACTGAGAAAATGGGCCTGTAAAGTTATGAAAATCTCACGTGCGGCCCCAAGCGCGTTGAGCGTCAACAACCCCAGCGAAGGAGGGCAATCGATGAAAACATAGTCAAATGGATGAGAACAATGCTCAACCGCGTCCCGCAGAAGGGTTTCCCGGCCGACAATACTAACGAGTTCCTGCTCCGCAGCAGCAAGATCCATGCTTGCCGGCAATATCCAAAGATGCGGCCTGACCTGACAGGCAGCTTCAACGAGAGGTTGATTTTCCGTAAGCACTTCATAACTGGAACTTGGTACTGAGCGAGGGTCCAAACCCAGGAAACTGGTCAAGTGCGCCTGGGGATCAAGGTCGATAAGCAGCACCTCTTGATTGGCCAGCGCCAATGCCGCCGCTAAGTTGGCCGCTGTAGTGGTTTTACCCACGCCGCCTTTTTGATTGGCAACTGCTATTACTCTCATATCCAGTAATTATAACCAGTTACGCGCAAAAGGCTAAAAAAAAATGGAAGATCCTGCCGTGGCGTTAGGACCTTCCATTCAACAAGCGAAACCACTTGCATTGTATCGTGGCGGCTTGCTTCTTGCCGAATTACCATTCGACTGACGCCCCGAAAGGTATTTTCAACCGTAGCGAATATTCGGGACGCCATTGGCAGCATAACGCTGCCGACTACCTTACTTCTTGGCCTTTTTGGCTTTTTTGGCTTTTTTGGTAGCTTTTTTCTTCTTGGCGGGTTTCTTCGCTACTTTTTTCTTCGCCGTCTTCTTCGCAGCTTTTTTCTTCTTTGCCATCTGTATATCACCTCCTTTCCAAAGGTAATCATACATGCTTTAAATTTATTTTGTCAAAAAAATTTTCGCTATTTTAACAATTACTTACTTGAAAAATACAATCAGCATGTTCTTTTGTCTCGTTTCGACCAACTTGTTTCTTTCTATCGACATTTAAAAGGCTGTATCTTCATTATTATATCGGGTTTTGAGTACAAAAAGGTCCGAATAACGTTTTTTTTCCTTCAATAGGAGAAAAAAATAGGTGAAAAGAATCAAAAACATACAGTTTCTAACAGGTAAACTGATAAAAACTGACGCCAAGTCGTGTAAAAGAAATGAAAATCAATCGTTTTCAGGATGCACAAAGGTTCGCCAACACCGTCAAGGCCGTCTGCAATGAGGCATTATCATCGCTGATAAGATCCGTAACACATAATGGCTTTTCAGCATCAGTAACGGCGTTTTTTATACTGATATCCGGCGTAACACCTATGTTATTAAAGTCCTGATTACCTGGTGGAAGATATCCGGCCGTGGTAATACACGCACCTATCGAACTATTTCGCAGGGGAAAAATTGTCTGAATACGCGCTTTCCCAAAAGTTTTATCACCGATGACCACCGCGCGATGGTTGTCGTGCAGCGCAGTAACGAAAATTTCAGCGGCGCTGGCGGTATTCGCATCCACCAGCAACGCCAAAGGAATATCGGACGCTTTTCCCGCTCCACCGGCACAATAACAGGTGCGTTCAGCACCGCTGATAACGGTGACAATCTTACCTGAATCAAGAAACAATCTGGCTGATTCTATAGCGGCGTTCATCACTCCTCCGCCATTGCTGCGCAAGTCAATAATCAAACCTTTTATGCCATTCTGAGTCAATTCATCAATGCCACGGCGTAATTCCATCGCCGTATCGAAATCAAAGCCGGAAATGCGCAGAAATCCCATTTTCTGCCGCATATCCACGGTTTGTATATTCCGCACACAGGGCGCATTTAACAGTTCGGAACGCACTGTAATCCGATATTCCTCCTGTCCGCGTCGGAGTGTTAATTCGAGACTTCGAGATTTCGCCGAAGTCAGCAGCGCCGTCACAAATGCAGCGTCTCGCTGATGACAATTGACGCCGTTTACGGCATAAATCCAGTCACCCGGTTGCAGGCCTGCTCGCGCCGCAGGACCATCCTGCACCACATCGAACAGCCGCGGATAATCACCGCGAATAATCAGATCGACGCCGATGCCCATATAAGATCCCCCCAGCCGATCCTGCATGGCTCGATACTGTCGCGGACTAAGCAAGTAGGAATAACCATCGAGATTCTCGGCCAGAGCATAACTCCATTCAATCAGCGCCCAGATATCATAACCATCTGAGTTTTGGGCCAGATGTTGCACCTCTTCGGTTAAATCCAAAATTTTCCGAGTCGTCCACTGTGATTTCGAGTCATTGGCTAATTCGGCTTTGATCTGGTCTATTTGCTGCTGCAAGTTTTGCTTTTGTTGTGAGGTTAAATGTAAAAAATTCTCAACAGCGGACGTTTGTGACGCCGCCTGCAAGTGCAATAATGCCTGTCGCGCCACCTGCCGCCAGGAAACCGGTTCGTAGTAATGCTTGTCAATCAGACTGAGTATTTCGACGAATTGTTCGTGAGCCTGATTAATATCCGTTGTACGAGTCTGTTCGAGAATACTCTCATCCTGATAACGAGCCGTCACGGCGGTACGTGCATCCTGCCATTCATCCGCAATCAGTTGCACCATCGGCCGCAGCAAGCGCACTGTGGCAAGAATACCAAAAATAATCAGCAGAGCACCCCATTGTCGCCTTAAACGAGCACATGAACCGAAAAGAAAATAATATCGCACGTTACGCATCAACACACTCTCTCCCGCCATATTTAACTATACCCCGCGATAGAACATCGCCCAAATCCATCATTGCCCAAAAAAGCGAATTACACACTTTTTCATGTTGGCGGCGTACATCAACGGGGTAAAAGTGAACAAAATTATCTATTTTTCCCGATCGGTGCGATCGTTACGATATTCATCAGATTGCCCTTTAAAACCGCTAAGATTTTATTTTACAGATACTTACGATTTTTACCTCCGTCACCGTTCTTTTGAGGCTTTCCCTGATACGATAACCCAGCTAGAATCAGCCGCTTATGAGTGGAAGAACGTCTTCGTTACTATAAAGGAAGCTGCAAAATGTCAGATTCGGCCGTTAAAAAGGCGACTTTACGTGTAAAACCTGCAGTATTAATCATTCGCGACGGTTGGGGCTTTAACGGCCACCCGGAACAGGCGCCTTATGACGCCACCCGGCAAGGTAATACACCCGTTGACGACCGCCTCCGCCGTGAATACCCCCATACCCTTATTAATACCTGTGGTGAGGACGTGGGACTGCCCGACGGCACCATGGGCAACAGTGAAGTCGGCCACCAGAACATTGGAGCCGGACGGATCGTTCACCAGGAATCCATGCGGCTGACCGCCGCCATTCGCGATGGCAGTTTTTTTAAGAACAAGGTGCTGCTGGAAGCGATTGAAAATGCCCGCAAGCACGGCGGCAAAGTGCATCTGATCGGTTTGGTTAGCGATGCGGGCGTGCATTCCCTGCTGGGGCATCTCTACGGCCTGCTGGATTTGTGCCAACGCAATAATTTCGACAAGGTTTTTCTCCACGCCTTAACCGACGGACGTGACACACCGCCCACCAGCGGGGTGGAATTTATCCGGGATATTGAGGGCAAAATGGCGGAAATGGGCATTGGCCACGTCGCTTCGGTCATGGGACGGTTCTATGGCATGGACCGCGATCAGCGTTGGGACAGGGTCAAACACGCCTACGACGCCCTGTGCTATGGCAAAGGACATAAGGCTACGGACGCCCCCCAAGCGGTTCAAGCCAGCTATAATAACAAGATTACCGATGAATTTATCGAACCGACCCTCATAACCGGCGATGATGGCGTCCCTCTGGCCCTGATTGAAGATGGTGACAGCGTAATTTTCTTCAATTTTCGCGGCGACCGCCCGCGAGAGATTACCCGGGCCTTCGTCGATGATGGCTTTAGCGGCTTCGATCGCGGCGTTAAACGGGACCTGTATTACGTCTGCATGACCCAGTACGACAAGACCATCCCCGCCCCCGTGGCGTTTCCAAAACCTCCGAAAATGAAAAACATCGTCGGGGCATACTGGGCGGACCTGGGTCTGAAGCAGTTTCGCTGTGCGGAAACGGAAAAATACGCCCATGTGACCTTTTTCTTTAACGATTACACCGAGGAACCTTTCCCCGGCGAGGAGCGGCAGATCGTCCCCAGTCCCAAGGTTCGCACCTACGACCTCAAGCCGGAAATGTCCGCCCGGGAAGTCACCGACGTGGTGCTGGAGCGGCTCGAGAGCAAAAACTTCGATGTGATGGTAATTAACTTCGCCAATCCGGATATGGTGGGTCACACCGGCGTGATGGAAGCGGCCGTCAAGGCCGTCGCCACGGTGGATGAATGCGTCGGCCGCATCGTCGATAAGGTGCAGCAACTGGGCGGCTCACTCATCATCACCGCCGACCACGGCAACAGCGAACTCATGGTGGACCCGATCACGCTGGAGCCGTTCACCTCCCACACTACCGGCGTCGTGCCGCTGATCGTGGTGGATGAAGGCTTTAAAAATTGCTCCCTTCGCGATGGCGGCATCCTCGCCGACGTCATCCCTACGGTGCTAGACGTGCAAGGTTTGCCCAAACCTGCCGAAATGACGGGAACATCGTTAATAAACCATTAGCCACTGATGACACTGATATTCACTGATTGGTTGCGGTGAAAATTGCATCCATCCTTGGCTCACTCGTGAACCAGTTCCCTACCCTCCCGATCGCACCAAGGGATTATTTCCATGGGTTTTTCGGGAAAACCCAGTTCCTGCCGCAGTTGGTTATCGCGATCAAATATGTCCCAGAGATAATCGTGATACTTAACATGAAAATCCGCATACAGCACCA
>JAFGBA010000209.1 GCA_016933395.1 Sedimentisphaerales bacterium
CCCGCCAACCACAATACGCACAAATAACAACATCAGCAACAATAACACCAGAAACATAGCGCCGCGCAGATGGTTTTTAATAATACGCGGTTCATTGGCGGCTAGGTAAAGTCCCAAAGCGAAGCTGAGAATCAGCAGCATTGCGCCCATTATCAGTAAATTTCGCCAATTCACCCACCCGTCGGGCAGTCCGCTGAAAATACCGGCGGCCAGCACGACATACACCAACAGCATAGCCAGTGATTCCGGCGCCCCGGTGGCGAAAAAGCGATGGCGCCGCGCGAGAGATTCTTCCTCCATCGCTCGACGAGTGTCCACACGCTTGGTTTTTTTCTTACTCATGCTGAGGTTCAGTTATTTGTTTGGCGTCAGGGCTATTAGAGACCTTGTCGCCTTTGTTTTTACGGCCGTTGGCGTCGTATGCCTTGACGATTTGCTGGACTAATCGATGGCGCACAATATCTTCTTCACGTAATTTGACGAAAGCAATACCCTTAATGCCTTTGAGCCGCTGCTGAGCGTCAATGAGTCCTGACATTTGGTGATCGGGCAGGTCAATCTGGCTGTCATCACCGGTGATAATCATTTTGGAATCATGCCCCATTCGTGTTAAGAACATTAACATCTGTCCGATGGTGGTGTTTTGGGCTTCATCGAGGATAACCATGGCTTCGTTAAGCGTCCGGCCGCGCATGAATGCCAGAGGCACAACTTCGATGATATCATTGGTTAAAAACCGCTGTACTTGGGCAAATTCCATCATGTCGCTCAAAGCATCGAAAAGTGGCCGAAGATACGGATTTACTTTTGCCTGTAAGTCACCGGGAAGATAGCCCAGTTTTTCACCCGCCTCGACTGCCGGGCGGGCCAGGATAATCCGGCGAATTTTCTGCTGTTTGAGAAATGACACGGCCATCGCCACCGCCAGATACGTCTTGCCCGTTCCCGCCGGTCCCGTGCAGAACACCAGGTCGTGACGGCGAATCGCGTCGAGATACCCTTCCTGGCCTTTGGTGCGGGGGCTAATCGTCCGACCGTGGATATATACGCTTATACCGGAAGATTCATCCGCTGCGGAAGTTTGCGCCGCCTGTTGAATGAGGTTTTTCATATCATCCGATGTGATGACTCCGGCGGATTTCAGGTGGCGTTGCATCCGTTCGAGAAGGTGCGTTGCCTTTTGTACGGCGACTTTTTTCCCGCTGAAGGTGACCAGTCCGTCCCGCGCCGTCACGCGGACATCGCACATCTCCCGCAGGATTCGCAGATGTGCATCAGCCGGTCCGAACAAAGCCGCCCGCTGATGAGGATTATCTATTGTTACGGTTACGTCCAAGGTTTTGTCTGTTTTATAACCAAACCAGCATTAAATATGCCGGTGCCGCGGCAATCAGCACCGAATCGAGCAAATCCAGCACGCCACCGAATTCCGGCACCAATCGGGCGGAATCTTTGCTGCCGCTGTCTCGCTTGAACATTGATTCAAGCAGGTCGCCCAATTGACCGGTTACGCCGACAATTACACCAAAAAACAGCGCCTGCCAAACCTTTATTATACCAAAGCCCCATCCGAAAAGCGAAGCCACAATTGTTGCCGTCAGCACCCCGCCAATAAATCCTTCCCAGCTTTTATTGGGGCTGATGGAAGGAACCCATTTATGCCGGCCGATTTTGCGGCCGATGAGATAAGCCCCTATGTCGGCTGACTTTACACACGCCAAAAAGAGAATCAGACATCCCGTTTGACCTGTCCAAGTATCACTCGTTCGGCCCAACAGCCGTATCTGTACCAAAAACCACCCGCCTAGTCCCAGGTAAATGACGCCTAAGGCGAAAATCCCTAGATTTGCCAGGGCCTGCTCATTACGACGGATAAATCCTTGCCGCAAGGACGCCAGCGCCAATCCCACAAATAAAAACAGAACAAGCCATATGACTTTGTCCCCTCTCAAAAATGGCAGAAGCGTCAGAACAATGACTACCAGCAGCATAACATTTCGCGACGGGTCGAAACCTTTGGTGCGAGCCATACGGCACAACTCCACTACACCCCCTATCACCAGCCCGGCCGTCAGAAACGCAATCAGCAATCCCCGATAAGCCGGTGGTAATCCACTATAATCACGCGCTGCCCACCACCCTTCGCCCACCAATAGGGCGGCCAGTGCAACGACCATGCACGTTCCGAAAAACAGCCTTTTGCCCAATGTGGAAATGATATTTTCCTTGTAATGAGCACCTGGTAGTACTTTTGGTAATAGTGATCGTTTAAACCGTCGATCTTGAATATAACTTCATATTATTTAAACTCATACGCGATTTCTCCCGTGTTTGCAATACCCATTTTAGCTACATTTTTCTTTCCCAAATCGGCTGTCGCAAGGTAAAATACCCACATGTGGATGTTGATGGGGATAAATGTCATGCGGGTAGAAATAAGGACAAATCGTTATAATGGAAAAAATTGATCGTAGAAATATGTTGTTAGCGACAGGTGCTGCGGGTTTGGGTGCCGCCGCCAAGGTTTTCGCCGCCGATGAACCTAATGCGCCGGTTCAACCCTCTTCCACGCCTGAATCCCCGGAGGAAAAACTTCCCCAGGTTCCCCTGCGCGTTCTGGGTAAAACCAAGCTTAAGGTGCCTATGCTCTGTCTGGGCGCAGGTAACTACCTCAAAGCCCAGGTGCTTTTGGCCCAATCAGTCAAATGGGGCATAAATTTTTGGGATACGGCGCCGGTATATTACGATGGCAACTGCGATCGCGGCATCGGCAAGTATTTGCAGGCTAATCCCGAATATCGCAAGAAATTGCTTTTAATTACCAAAGCCTCCTTCGCCAAGGATATTGAGATGGTGGAGAAACTCCTGCAGGAATCTCTTCAGCGGCTTAACACCGATTACATTGATTTTTTTTACGGCGTGCACGGAATGGATAAGCCTGAACAATTGAACGATGAACTGAAAGCCTGGGCGGAAAAAGCCAAAAAGCGGGGCAAAATACGATTTTTCGGGTGTAGTATGCATTCCAATATGGCCGCTTGCTTGCAGGCGGTCGCCAAATGCGGCTGGGTGGATGTGGTTACGACCACCTATAACTTTCGTTTGGTCAACGATAAACCCATGCAGGACGCCATTGAAGCGTGCCATAAAGCCGGCGTCGGTCTGGTCGCCATGAAAACCCAGGGCGCTCGCCAAAAATCCGATTCTGAGGAAGAGGAAAAAATCGCCCGACATTTTCTCGACCAGGGCTACACCCTCCATCAGGCCAAGTTAAAGATCGTCTGGCGGGATGAGCGTTTTGCGTCGATTTGCTCGCAAATGGAAAATATTCCGCAGATTTTGGCCAATGTCGCGGCGTCACTGGATAAAACCAAACTTTCGGCCGCGGATCGAAGCGCTTTGGAGCGTTACGCCCAGGCGACTTGCGGCGGGTATTGCGCCGGTTGCACCGATATCTGCTCCGCGTTCCTGCCTGACGATGTTGATATCAGCCGCATCATGCGCAGCCTGATGTACCACTATCACTACGGCGATCCCGCCAAGGCCCGCGACGCTTTCGCCAGGGTACCCGCCGCTGTGCGTTCCCGGCTGTTGAACGTGGATTACCGCCGCGCTGAAGCCCGCTGCCCCAACCGCTTGCCCATAGGGGAATTTATCGCCGATGCCGTAAACCAGCTCGCGTAAATCAAATACGGCCCTTGCAGACAACATAAACTGCATGCCGTTAGCCGGAACATAAAAAGGGACGCCTTCATGGTCATCAAGCAAATTGATATTTACAAAGCGACGATTGAATACCATATCACCTATAAAATCGCTCTACTTCAAGCAAACCACGCCAAGTGCATTATGATAAAAATCACCACTGATGACGGCCAATACGGCTGGGGCGAAGCGCATCCTTTTTGGGCCATCACCGGCGAAACCCAGGATATGAACCTCGCCGGCGCTAAGGAACTGGCCGGATTGTGGATCGGCAAAGATCCCACTGCCATCGAACCGCGTTTGCATGAGTTGCAATCTTATCTCGTCCACAACACCACCCTGCACAGCGCCTTCGATATGGCCCTGTACGACCTGAACGGCAAACTTGCCGGGCTGCCTCTCTATCGCCTCCTGGGCGGTGAAAAGCGGATTTTTGAAACCGACAATACCGTCTTCATGGCGGAACCGCAGCGCATGGCCGAAACGGCTCGAGAATACGTGGAGCAAGGTTTCAAGGCCGTTAAAGTCAAACTTGGCGGTGATCCCCAACAGGACATCCACATCATCAGCGATATCCGTAAAGCCGTCGGCAACGATATCTGCTTGCGCATCGACGCCAATCAGGCCTGGGATTTCAAAACCGCTTTCAACATGCTCAAAGCCCTTGAACCTTATGGCATTCAGCTTTGTGAACAACCCGTCCCTCACTGGGACCACGATTCCATGAAACGTCTGCGCAGCCTCACCACCATTCCCATTGTGGCCGACGAAGCGGTGTGTAGTCCGCAGGACGCCTTCAAACTCGCCGCGGGAGGCTGCTGCGATTATTTCAACATCAAGTTGTCCAAATCCGGCGGCTTGTGCAACGCCATCCGCATCAATGCCATCGCCGAAGCTGCCGGAATTGCCTGTATGGTCGGCTGCATGTCAGAAACCCGGATGGGATTGGCCGCGGCGGCGCATTTTGTCTCTGCTCGCACCAATATCCGTTTTATCGACTTGGATGGTTGCTTCTGCCACAAAACCGATCCCATCATCGGCGGCGTTACTTATGACGGCCCTGCCATGATTCTTCCCGACGCCGCCGGCCACGGCGCCGATGTCAAACCGGAATTCCTCGCCCAATGCCCCTGCATAACGGTTGCTTAAACGAATATAAAGAATATGTAGGTATGTCCAATTCGCCTTAGGTTTTTATATTTCACTTAGGATTTATGAATAACACATCATTTACCAAAACACCCGCTTTTATCCTCCTCTTGCTATACCAAGGACTCTGTATGAATACAACCTCTCTGGCCGTAGTCAAATCCGCGGATGCAATAGATTTTTCTCCCGTACGCAATATCATCCATGACCTGGTGGAAAAGGAATCCGTCTCCTCTATCGCTGTAGGGGTTGCGCTTAATGGAAAGATCATCTGGGAAGAGGCTGTCGGTCTGGCCAACCAGGAAAAACAGATCAAGGCCACACCCCAGACGCTGTATTCCCTGGCCTCGGTCACCAAGCCCATCACCGCCACGGCCGTGATGGTCCTCGCCGAACGCGGCCTGATCGATATCGACAAACCCATCAATCAGTACCTAACCCAGGCCAAAATCCATGATAAGCACGGACAGGCCGACCAGGTTACTATTCGACAGGTTCTAAGCCACACCTCCGGCCTGCCGACATACTGCCACTTTTACTATGAAAACAGCGACAA
>JAFGBA010000210.1 GCA_016933395.1 Sedimentisphaerales bacterium
AAGTAGATAATCTGCCGGATGTTACCACAACATCCGGCGGGAGTAGCCATCGATTTTTGACTTTCAACTATGAATGGGACAAGCTCGACGCCAGGCTTAAAGTAGATATAAGACCTACAATCGCAAACGAGCAATCAACAGAAATTAATGACGAATGGACGCTTGGTAAAGCATTGATCAGAATTGATTCTAATTTTCATTATGATGTGACCGGAAGTGAAAATGCTTCGATGGGAGTTTTACAAGCAATTTCAAATTGGCGCAATGCTCGAAAATACTGTGATAGAATAGTTGAAGTGTTGAAGGGGTAATATATGTTTGAATATAATAATACTGAGACTATCCCATTTAATAAAAATATCACTGATGGTATGGCGTCTTGGGTACAGCCTCGGAGCGATCTTGATACCTCTGGTATATTAGATCCTTTTGTTACTTCTGAACAGTCGGATTTAGTAAGCGGAGCGCCTATTGTTCACGGTGATAAAAAGAAAATAATTGATTTTCTTGTAGAAGGATTTCGCAGCGGCATTCTAGGACTTTACACCTTAACACAAATCAATCTTGCAAGAATAAGTACTGATAATCAGTACACGGACCCTTTCCCTTCTCATGTTTTGAGTGCAATGATCGAAAGACCTGGGATAACTGCTACAGTATCTAAAGATTTAATAAGACCAAGATCAAAAGTTCAACTTGATTCTTTGCTTGGTCCGTCTGGTGCTTATTTAACATGGATTGCGATGGAGGAGGAGGGGGATTAAATGCCTGAAGATGCAGAAGTATGTTATTATGAAAACCCAGCAAGCCACTTAAGTCAGGGGGATATCTTTCGCATTGATGTAGTTGGACCTGGGGCGGATTTTCTTAAACGTATATTTCGTTCAGCGGACGGACGACATGGTAGCTGCGTATTCGAGGAGGAGTGTAATGCAAGAGTATTTAGTCCGAACGAATTAGAGGAACAGCTCAAAAAAGTTGAAAGGGGACTACTTCACACAGATCCTTTTTGCTCTACCCATGACGGTAACGATGAGATGGTAGTAGTCTTTGCAAAACTTCTAAAATATTTCATCATTGCAACACAGACATGCGACATTTGTGGCCGTGACAAGCCGCCATCTCCACATGCTGTAATCTTACCTGTTGTGCCTTTTGCGATAATATGTCGAACAGAGCGTCTTCCACTTGATGGGACAGAAAAAGGTGTTACGATCCATGATTTTATCACGCAGAAATGTCCTCAAGCAGATGATTTAAACGATGCTGACGATATGAATTATCCCGAAAAGTTGAGAGAGGCGATTCGAGGGTGGACTTTAAACAAAAATGATCCTATGCGAGCCATTGTAGGGAAAATCAAGGATTTTATTGGCGGTTTTTACAAACAAGGTTATTTGCATTATCTTGCGAAAGAGAGTATTTATAACATGCCTGAAAGTGGCATTGACTTTTCTATGATTTTCACAGTTCCTTCGCAAAGATTAAATAATGTTAAAACAGCTCGTATTGCAACTCTAAGAGGGGATTATAGAAACCAATTTAGTCGAGCATTTGCGGAGTATTTTGGAAGAATTGCAGTACCCCGCTCCATGTCACCACCCAAAATATAGTTCCTTGCTTTTTAACAACCGCGCACTTAAACTCAACAATTACATAAGTCATTACTGAAAAATTCTGAAATAGAAACCCACGGCACAACCACTAAATTCATTTGACGCCTTCCCGGTCCATGAAGCGATACAGCGTCGCCCGGCCGACGCCGAGGAGTTGGGCGGCTTTGACTTTGTTGCCGTCGGCCTGTTTAAGAGCGTCTTTGACGCGGCGGGTGTCGAGTTTGCCGCGGCGGCGACGACGCGGCAGCGGCGTCTGCAGGGCCGCGCGGAGTTCCGGCGGCAGGTGTTCCAGTTGTATCTGCGATTCGCGACATTTGACAAAAGCGTACTGGATGGCGTTCTGCAATTCGCGGATGTTGCCCGGCCAGGGATAATCCATCATGGCATGCAGGGCCTCATCACTGATGGAGACAATATTGCGGTCGGCGTCTTTACTGAGCCGCTCAATGAAATGACGCACCAGCAGCACAATATCGTTGCGCCGTTCGCGCAGCGGCGGCAACGTCAGCGGCACCACGCACAAACGATAAAACAGGTCTTCGCGGAAACGGCCCTTTTGCACCATTTCCCGTAAATCACGATTGGTGGCGCTAAGAATGCGCACGTCAATCTTAACAGGTTTTTCGCCCCCCACCCGCTCAAAGCTGTGCTCCTGCAAGACGCGCAGCAATTTCACCTGCATCGACGGACTCAACTCACCCACCTCATCGAGAAAAATCGTGCCCCCGTCGGCTAACTCGAACCGCCCTTTCTTGTCGCGGATCGCGCCGGTAAAAGCGCCTTTGACATGGCCGAAAAGTTCGCTTTCCAGAATCCCCTCCGGCAAGGCCCCGCAGTTAACGGGCACAAACGCCCGGCCAGCGCGCCGGCCTTCTTCGTGAATCGCCGCGGCGACGAGTTCCTTGCCCGTGCCGCTTTCACCCTGGATCAGCACCGGGCAATCGCTCACGGCCAAATCGCCTATCAATTCGTAAATGACATGCATTTTTTCATCATTGCCGATAATCCCATGAAAACTATGCACCTGTCGCAAGCGCTGGCGCAGGTGAGTCACTTCCGTCACGTCGCGCAAACACGCCAGCACCCCCTGCATTTGCCCGTGTTCATCACGCATCGAACGCACCGACATTTCCACCCGTTTCTGCGCTCCATCCCGCGTGGTTATTTTCATGGGGTATTCAACATGATCGAAATTAGGCGCTCCCTCACAAAACGAACACTTGTTACCGCACAGATTGCCCTCGAACACCTCATGACAATCCCGCCCGATAACATCATCACGGTTATAACCCGTAATGCGTTCGGCGGCGTGATTAAAGGCGGTAATTATCCGTTCGTTTGTATGAACGATAAGTCCTTCCGGTATGTGGTCCATCATAACTTCATTATTGCGCTTCAGGTTCGCCATGGCGTTGATCCACCCCGGCAACATCAGACTTTGCATTCGCTTCCGCAGGTTATCCCGTAAATCCCGCAAAACTTCCAAGGAATGCCGTTCCGGAAGGGAATTAAGCTCGGGAAAATCCCACCGCACCATCGCCGGCATTCCCGGCAACATCGGACAATGCCGGGCCGCCTCATCCGAAAGCGTCACAACCAAATCAACACTGCTAAGAGAAATATCCTCAATACCCACCGGCTGAAGCACCGCCGGGTCTATCTCTTCCTCGCGGAGCACCTGAGCGACCGTATCGGGCATTTGGGTTACTTCCAAACCCGCACACATCACCGTCACTCTCGCCTGGGACATCTGACGAGCCAAACAGGCCGCAATCGGACTTCGACAACACCCACGTGTATCCAAAAACAACACTCGGATCATAGCTCAACCTTTCCATGAAAAACGACAGATTAGGCATCAGTATGTCACATATCTGACCATATAGTCAATACAAATGTCTCATTTATAATGAAACACTTTTTTCTTCTCCTTTTTTAAGCCCCTTCCCGGCAATGTCCGATAAAAACTTAAGTAACGGCTTGACCGTCCTGACAATACTGATAAACAGGTTTTATATCTATACCAATGGGCAATAGGCCCATGTAGTTTTTTATTATGACATTGCCTGAGAACCACCAGGTTTCAACCGATACCGCCGTCCCAGCGCAAGCCAGGGACCGTTTCCGCATCGATGGTCATAAGCTAATTTACCATGTAGAAAGGGTTTACAAGTGGCTTCAGGACGCCCTCATTTACCCCATCTACATGGAAATCAGCCCCACAAGCCGTTGCAACCACCGCTGCCTGTTCTGTGCTCTGGATTATCTTGGCTATCCCAATCGAACGTTGGAAACGGCCATGCTGAAAGAACGCCTAACAGAAATCGCTCATTTAGGCGTGAAAAGCATTATGTTCGCCGGAGAAGGCGAACCGTTTTTGCACCCGGATATGGCCGACATCATTTGCCATTCCCATCGTGTTGGTCTGGATGTTGCCTTGACCACCAATGGCGTGCTGCTCAAACCTGATATCGCGGAAAAAATACTTCCGGCCACGACGTGGATTAAAGTCAGCATCGCCGCCGGCACGCCGGAAAATTACGCTTACATTCACCAGACCCAACCACGGGATTTTGACCGAGTAATTGAAAATATGACCACAGTGGCTAATCTCCGCCGAAAAACCAACGCGAAATGCGCCCTGGGTATGCAACTTCTGCTACTACCTGATAATTACGACACAGTCTGTGATCTAGCCCGTATTGCCCGTGAGACCGGGATGGACTATCTGGTGGTCAAACCTTATTCACATAATCCGCTCAGCAAGACCCAACGTTATAAGGACATTAAATACAACGACTATATTTACCTGGATGAAGAACTTAAAACCTTTAACAATAAAGACTTCAATGTCATCTTCCGCCTGGATACGATGCAGCGATGGGACCACGGCGACCATGCTTATAATCGTTGTCAGGCGTTGCCGTTCTGGTCGTACCTGGATGCCGCCGGCAATATCTGGGGTTGCAGCACGCACATGAACGATAATCGCTTTTGCTATGGCAATCTTTATGCCGACACTTTCCAGGCGATTTGGGTCGGACCCAAACGTAAGGCGTCGCTGCAATGGGTGAGGGACAACCTCGACATCAGTCAATGCCGCGTCAATTGTCGCATGGACAAAATTAACCAGTACCTTTGGGAACTAAAACATCCGCCGCAACATGTAAATTTCATATAACTTTATGGCTTCCGTCCCTTTACTATCGCCGAAATCCCCACGCCTGAACCAGACGCACCGGCTGGAAGAACTGGCTGCGCGGCTAAGGCGTAATATTTTCCGCATGGTCGTCCGCGGAAAAGGCGGACACATCGGGGCGGCCCTTTCGATCGTTGAGATACTTGCGGTGCTTTACGATCAGGTGCTGAATATACATCCTTCCGATCCACGCGATCCGGGACGTGACCGTTTTATTCTTAGCAAGGGTCATGCCGGGATTGCCCTTTATGCCATCCTTGCGGAAAAGGGATTTTTTCCCAAGTCGTGGCTTGCCACTTACGGCCAGGCCGGAACAAATCTTGGCGGACATCCGGATATGCACAAAATCCCCGGTATTGAGGCTTCAACGGGCGCGTTGGGGCATGGGTTCGGTTTTGGAGTTGGGCAGGCCTTGGCCGGAAAAATGGATAACG
>JAFGBA010000211.1 GCA_016933395.1 Sedimentisphaerales bacterium
CCCAGCTTGTCGCTCATGCCCCATTCCATAAGCATGTGGCGGGCCAGATCGGTGGCCATTTTAATGTCCATGGCCGCCCCGCTGGAAATATCATGACAGAAAATTTCCTCCGCCACCCGCCCGCCAAAGCAGATTTTAATCTGCGCGATACAAAACTTACGGGTGTAAAACATGCGGTCTTTTTCCGGCAAGCTGAACGTTGCGCCTCCCATGTGGCCGCGAGGAATAATGCTTACCTTGTGGACCGGGTCGGCGTCTTCCAGTAAGGTTTGCACCAGGGCGTGACCCGCTTCGTGATACGCCGTGACGAGTTTTTCCTTTTCATCGACCTGACGACTGCGTCGGGCGCGGCCCCAACGCACTTTATCGCGTGCCTCTTCCAGATCGACCATTTCCACGAAATCCTTGTTTTGCATGGTGGCGTGCAGGGCCGCTTCGTTAATGATCGCTTCCAGGTCGGCTCCGCTGAACATCGGTGTGCCCCGGGCCAGGCGATGCAAATCGACGTGATGGCCCAGTTTGACCTTGCGGGCGTGGACTTTAAGAATTTCGTACCGGCCTTTGACATCCGGTAACGGCACGTAAACCTGCCGGTCAAATCGCCCCGGCCGGGTCAGGGCGTGATCGAGCACGTCCGAGCGGTTTGTCGCCGCAATAACAATAACCTGATCGCTGGAAGTGAAACCGTCCATTTCCACCAAAATGGCGTTGAGTGTTTGTTCACGTTCATCATGGCCGCCCACAACGCTCGTGCCGCGCTTGCGGCCGACGGCGTCAATTTCATCCAGAAAGATAATACAGGGTGAATTTTCCTTGGCTTGTTTGAATAAATCCCTCACCCGCGAAGCGCCCACGCCCACGAACATCTCCACGAAATCGCTGCCCGAAATGCTAAAAAACGGCACGTCCGCCTCACCCGCGATGGCCTTCGCCAGCAGCGTTTTGCCGCAGCCCGGTTCGCCTATGAGTAAAATACCGCGCGGAATCCGTCCGCCCAAACGCTGGAATCGCTTGGGATTTTTAAGAAACTCGATGATCTCCGTCACTTCTTCCTTGGCTTCGTCGATGCCCGCCACGTCATCAAACGTTACCTGCACCTGATCCTTGCTGCTGACACGATGGCGGCTGCGTCCGAAACTGCCCAGCATCCCGGCGCCGCCGGCGCCGCGAAACTGCCGGAAAAACAAGAAATACATCAGGAAAATGAGCAGCAACCAGGGCACTAACGGCAACACGTACGTCCATATACCGCTGGGATGCTTTAATTCATAAGGCACCTGATTCTCTTCCAAATAGGTTTCGAGTTTTTCTTTCGGATCCGGCAGGAGCGTAACTTTGAATTTTTTGGAAGACTTGGCGTATTCATTGATCAAGGAGTCTGGTTTCATGTAACCAATCAACTCGGTTTCATAAATTTCCACCTTCTCCACAACCTGTTTGGCCACCCGCTCCTTGAATTTGGTCATGGTAATGGATTCCGGGCCTTTGATTTCCTTGCCCAGCATTAATGCCAATATGCAGCAAAGGGCTAATAACAGCAGCCAGTTGTATGGATTGCGCGGTCCCTTGGCGCTATTGGAACTTAACGGGCCCAATCGGCGGCGTGAACCATCGTTGGAGGGTTTGTCAGATTCGGGTTTTAGTGATTTACTCATGAAATAATCGCTTGTTCATTATGGTGTTTTTACAGCTAAAGTATCGGCTTATTACCACGGTGCTTCCATTGCCTCTACAATACGTACGGCCAGGTCATTGGCGGCTTCACGCGCCGCACTGTCAGCGCCGGCGCCTAATAGCTTCGCATAATCAGCATCGGCGATTATACGACGTTCCTGTAATATAAATTCTCCGCTTCGCAGGTCTTTCCAGCTTACTTCCGCCGCCAGAACCATGCGATTTTCAACGGGGCGATCCAGTTGCCGTTGCTGGTTTAGGCCGCTTTCCGCCACGGCCAGAATCCGTCCGTATAACACGGTATCCGCCCGCCGGCGATCACCCACGATTTTATAGGGACTATGCAGTTCCAACTGTTGGGCGACGGCTCGGCTCAAGTCGTATTCAATACCCCGGCGAAAACTGTCGTTTTTAAACATTTCCACACATACTTTACGCACATCGGACGGATAAAGTTCCTGACTGGTATAACCAGCATGAGGATCAACATCCCGGCAGCCGCAACCCAGGAAAAACACCCAGGCAAATATCGCTGCTATTATTATGATAGACGTATAAAATCTCATTTTATTCATGGTTAGTTTGGTTTATCGCTCCTCGGGTCAGGGAACTGCGGTGGTTGTTGTAAGAGTATTATCGGGTGTCGGACCTGCGGAGGCATCTCCATTATTTTGGGCAAGCCGCCGATAATATAGCTCCGCGGCCTGTAATTTATTCGTTTTTTTATAAAAATCGGCTATTTCACGTTCTTTTTCCAGTAATAACCTCTCGATTTCCGCTAACCGCTCATTTACCCCCCTGGCGACGGCTTCGCGGGGAAAACGCGCCCGATATTGTTCATAACGTACAATCGCCTCCGACAGACATCGTGCATCATAATGGGGGCCATTGTACATGCAAAAAGTGGCCTCGGCGTTGCCAAACAAGGCTGGTTCATATATAGAACTTGCGGCGTAATTATCAATGAGTAACTGATACTGGGCCTGCGCTTCCAAGAAACGTTCTTTCTTGAAATAGTAATCGGCTTTCTTCATCAGCGCTGTCGCCGCCAGTTCCGAACCGGGCCAGCGTTCGGCGACTTTATCGAGCATTTCCAAAGCTTCCGTTTTTGCTCCCGTGGGAATGAAACCCCACAAATATCGTTTACGCCCGGCGAGAAATTTATCACAAATATCAACCATTTTTTCCAGTGATTCAGTAAAATAAGTACTGGAGGGATAGTTATCCGTTAATTCGTTAAACGACTCCAGGGCGTGATAATAATTTTTCTTTTTTAATGAACCCATACCTTCAATGTACCAGGCATGATCGCCCCAGGGCGAATCCTGATTGTTTTTCCGCCAGGCTTTGGCGATTTTTATCGCTTTGGCGTTTTTACCGGCGTCCAGAGCCTGTTGCGCCTTAACCAGTTTTTCTGGTAATTCTTTTTCACGCAAGGAGTTATCTGTTTTTTGGTGTGATGTTGCGCATCCTGCCAGCAAAGCTCCCAGGGCAATGATACATATCGTTCTGAGCATAATGAATCCCTTCACTATATTATCCATATCTCGCAATATTATAGCCGTTTATATAGAATAAACAATGTATTCCCCGATTATTTCGCCAGTATAACCCCTTTTGGTGAAATGGATAACGCACCAACCGCCGATAGGCCGATGGCAATAGCCCCATGCGCGTGAACGCCGATGGCGATTGCTCCCCAGGCCCAATATCCCACTGCCACCGCCGCCAGCGAGACAATACCCACTCCGGAAGCGCCAATTGCCGCCAGTCCGAAAGCCAGGGCCGCAATGCTGATAACACCAAACGCCGCCGCTCCTACGGCAATAAATCCAAATGCCAAACTACCCAGAGCGAATACTCCAACAGCGACGTCGCCAATGGCGATAATACCCCTGGCCATACCCGGTGAGCCGACCCCGCCGCGGCAAATGTGCACCAAGGGTAAGCCAAAAAGGCTGGCTTGAGTACGGTATTCAAAACCGCTCAGGTGACGATTAATCGACGCCTTAAGCCGGTCCGGGTCATCGAGGTTTGATTTTGGAACCAATCGCAGCATTTCCTAACCCTATTCCTTATAAAAGGTTATCGCTTTTTTCATCACGCCCGCCAAATAAGCCGGCTCGCCGCGAATTTTAAGTTTTGACCCTTTGGCCATGCTCCGCTAACATACTGCGTTTGTGTGTTAATTGTCCAGATGTATATTTGGTTAATCGTGTTGGGGGCGGTCAAGGACTAAAAGTTATGAACACCTGTGTCGTAGGTCTGCAATGGGGCGATGAAGGCAAAGGCAAGATCGTTGACCTGCTCAGCGAGAATGCGGAATTGGTGGTGCGTTACAGCGGCGGGGCCAATGCCGGCCATAGTGTGGTGCGAAGCAAAGAAGAAAAGCAATTCGCCCTGCACCTGTTGCCCAGCGGCATTCTGCGGCCCGAAGTCACCTGTGTCATAACCAATGGTGTGGTGTTGGACCCGGAAATCCTTCTCAAAGAGATCGACGGCCTCGCTGAACGAGGCATCAAGATTGCCAATAACCTGAAAATCTCCGGTCGGGCGCATCTGGTGATGCCTTATCATAAAAAACAGGACCAACTCAGCGAGAATGCCCTTGGCAAGGACAAAATCGGAACAACCATCCGCGGCATCGGCCCCTGTTACGCTGACAAGGTCACCCGCTCCACGGCTATCCGGGCGGCTGACCTGTTGAACCTTGACAACCTGCAAGAACGATTGATTAAAATCACCGGACTGAAAAACAAAATATTCGCGGCCGTCTATGGCGACAAGGAACCTTTAGACGTTGATATCTTGATGGACCTCTGCCGCCAATGGGCCAAACGCCTGACACCTCATCTAACCGACACCACGGCCTTGCTGCACAAGGCCTGGCATGAAGGTCGGTCGATCCTCTTCGAAGGGGCACAGGGAAGTCTGCTGGACCTGGATCATGGGACGTTTCCCTTCGTTACCAGCAGTAATTGCAGCGCTGTGGGTCTGTCGGCTGCGTGCGGTTTACCAGCCAAGGCTATCGATACCTTCATGGGAGTGGTCAAAGCCTATACCTCACGAGTTGGAGCAGGTCCATTTCCGACTGAGCAGGACAATGAAACCGGCCGGTATATCCGCGACAAAGGCCATGAGTACGGCACAACCACCGGCCGACCGCGTCGCTGCGGTTGGTTCGACACAGTCAGTGTCGGCTACACCATCCAACTGGGCGGCATCGATAAGATTGCCATGTTGCACCTCGACACCCTCAGCGGCCTAAAGGAACTCAACATTTGCACCGGCTATCGCTATCAGGGCAAGTCGCTGGATTTCTTCCCGGCCGAAGCGGACGTCCTCGACAAAGTCGAATGCGTCTACGAAACCCTACCCGGTTTTACTGAAGATATCAGCGGCATCACGAGCTACGCTGCTTTGCCGAACGCCGCCCGCCGTTACGTGGAGCGAGTGGAAGCATTATTGCAAACGCCTATCGCCATTGTCGGCGTCGGGCCCAGCCGCGAGGAAACCCTGTTCCGAAACTAGCGGGATATTCCCATGAGCACCACACCCTCCGCACATCCTGAGAATGAACTGCATCCCGTTCTGGGTATTCCCTGGCGAAAGCTGCCGCGCCACATCGCCATCATCATGGATGGCAACGGCCGCTGGGCGACCCGACAGGGCAAGCCCCGGCTCGAAGGCCACGCCGCCGGCAGCAACAGCGTCCGCGGCACAATTATCGAATGCTCCCGACTCGGCATTGAGTGCCTGACGCTTTATTCTTTCAGCACCGAGAACTGGAAACGCCCGCAGGCCGAGATCAACGGCTTGATGCACCTGTACGCCTACTACCTCCGCGAGGAACGCCAAACCATCATCGACCATAACATCCGCGTTCGTCACCTCGGCAGCGAAGACCGCCTGCCCGCCCAGGTCATCGACCAGTTGCATCAAACCATCGAACTGAGTAAAAATCACACCGGCCTGACGTTATGCCTGGCCTTGAACTATTCCGGGCGATCGGAGATCGTCAGGGCCGTACAGCATCTGGCCGGCAAGGTCAAGGAAGGCTCACTCGCCCTTGACGCCATTGACGAAGCCGCCATCGACGCCGCTCTCGATACCGCCGGCCTGCCGGATCCTGATCTACTCATCCGCACCGCCGGCGAGAACCGCATCAGCAACTTCCTGCTCTGGCAGATATCCTACGCCGAACTCTACGTGACGGATGCTTACTGGCCTGACTTTGACACAACTCAGCTCCACGCCGCCATTAAAAGCTTTGCCGCCCGCAACCGCCGCTTCGGGGGCATAGGGCCAAAAGCCCTTTAGATCGCCGCGAGCGCCCGTGGGGAACCTGGCTCTTACAGAACCTACTTGGTGCGCGAGACTTGTTAGCTTAACAGAATGCATCTTTGACAGTGTCGGGCTTATGATGTTATAATTTTAGTGTGTTATTCTTTGCCGGGAAAATAACCGTAAAAAAAACTCGATCCTTTTAATCTCGCAAATCTTACTTGGATGGGAATTTACGGGGTACAAAGGACAAGACGGTTATCATGGATATGAGTAATTTCTCCGGCATGGGCACGTGTCTCTATCCGCAATTCCAAACTTTCCTTGGCCAAAATCCCGATGTGTACTGGATCGCCGTCGGTTATGCCCGCGATCAATTACTCGAACTGGGCGTTCCCGTCGAACGCATTCGCTCGCCCCAACCCGCCGCCGGAGATTGCTCAGATCGATAGCCGGGAAGGAAACTCATCCGCGACATGTGGATCAAACAAAAAATCGTTACCTGAGTTGATTGCCAACTTTATTCTGTTCGTTTTTCCCGCCGTCCGGTACACTTTTTATGTGAAACTGTCCTTGACATTTTTAGGCACCGGCACCAGCCAGGGCATCCCCATGATCGCCTGCGACTGTCCGGTTTGCACCAGTGCGGACCCGCGCGATAAGCGGATGCGGTGCAGTTCCCTGGTGTCGGCCGGCGGCCGAAATATCCTTATCGACTGCACACCGGAATTGCGGCTGCAATGTTTGACGCACAAAGTGGAGCGGATTGATGCCGTTCTGATAACGCATACGCACGCCGATCATATTTTCGGGCTGGATGATTTGCGCCGGTTCAACCAACTGCAAAATCATCCCATCCCGGTGTACGCCATGCCTGACCATATTCACCGGTTGGATAAGCTCTTTGGCTATGCTCGTGCGGACCGAGCAGGTGATAATCCGGATTTGCCCAAACTGGTATTTACACCCATTACCGGTCCATTCGACCTTTTCGGCCTGAACGTGAATGTTTTTTCCCTGCCGCACGGCCAGGCACAATCCACGGCCTTTCGCCTGGGGCCGCTGGGGTATTGTACGGATGTTTCCATGGTACCTGACGAAGTTATCAATGCCTTTCTGGGTGTAAACGTGCTGGTGCTGGGGGCGTTGCGCCCCGAGCCACATCCGGCTCATCTATCGCTGGATCAGGCCGTCATTATTGCACAACGTATCCGAGCCGATCGAACCTATCTGGTGCATGTGAACCACCACGTCAGCCACGCCTGCGTTGAGGCGGATTTACCTGACACCATCCATCTGGCCTATGACGGCCTGAACATCGTCCTGAATCCATAGACATCATCGGGATATAACGGAAAAAAACCAGCATATCGGAAATGAATTAAAGACACCTTTCTTATCGGAATTACCCTTGTTCCGGGATGTGGAATTTATTATCATGCCGGGCATCGAATCGAACAATTTTGTCTTCGCAAGGAACTAAACGAATGAACCAGAATTTACCAAAACCGGCGGCCAATCTGAAAAACTGGCAATTCCGGATATTTGGGACGGTATGGATTACTTATTTCGCCTATTATCTTTGCCGTATGAATATGTCCATGGCGAAAACCCCCTTGTGCGAAACATTCGGCTGGAATGCAGCAGAATTCGGTTTAATCGCATCATCACTGACGATAATGTACGCCGTAGGGCAATTTGTTAATGGGCAATTAGCGGACCGTTTCGGAACGCGGATCATCGCCTCTTTGGGGGCCGCGGTTTCGGTGCTTATGAATCTGGCCATTTTCGCCGTGGTTATGGTGTCCGCCGATGATGGCCTGTCATCAAAAACCGTTTGGATATTGTTGATATTATTCTGGGGCATCAATGGTTTCTTTCAAGCGATGGGCTGGTCGCCGATGGTGCGGGTAATGACACACTGGTTCCCGGTCGAAGGTCGCGGTAAAATTATGGGTTGGCTGGGAACTTGTTATCAATTGGGTGGAGCATTTTCCTGGTTTCTAGCCTTCTTTCTGGTGCAATACTATCCCGAACACATGGGCGGCAACTGGCGGATGGTGTTTCTGGTTCCCTCGATTCTTTTCGCCATTGTGGGGATTATCTTCTATCTGATGATTCGCAATACGCCTGAAGACGTGGGATTGCCCCCCGTGAATATTGAAGATCATACAGAAGAAGGATATACCGGGAAAAAACATCGAAGTATTATGCAAAATGTACTGAGAACGCTAAAAAATCCTTATTTATGGATTGTGGCCTTGACTTTTTTCTTGCTGGATGTAAATCGTTACGGATTCATTAATTGGCTCCCGGCTTATCTCGATGCAAAGCAAATTGGAATCAATACCAGCGGATTTACTTTTCAGGAAGTGACAAAAAGATGTATTCATCCGTTGGCGGGAGGGGTGGGGGTTATTGTGGCCGGATGGGCTACGGACCGGTTTTTCAAGGGGCGTCGCGCCCCTGTCATTGCCGTTTTGCTATTATTGTTAGGGATATTTACTATTTTATTTGCCTTTATTGATACTCATCAGTCGTGGTTATTGATTATCATCATAGCCGTAATTGGTTTTTGTACCTATGGTCCGCACATACTCATGGTTGGACATGCCGCCCAGGATTTCGGAAAAAAAAGTGGCTCTGCCGGCGCTGCCGGTTTTATTGACTGTATGGGCTATTTAGGCGCATCGTTGGTAGGTTACGGAGCAGGCAAGTTGATTGACTATTTTAATGGATACAAAGAAAATTTTATTCTTTATGGCTGTGCGGCGTTGCTGGGCGCTGTGCTGATATGCTTTATCTGGAAAGTTGGTCCGAGAACGCACACGGTTGATTAAACGCGCATAAGATTTTACCACAAATTTATGTTATAGGAACAAAAGATGGATGCACGAGAACGCGTATTTCTGGCTTTGTCTCATCAGGAACCCGACCGGGTTCCGATAGATTACTGGGCCACATCGGAGGTAAACAAAAAACTGCGCCAGCGTTATAGCTTGACCGATCAGGAACAACTCTTGCAGCATTTCGATGTTGATTTTCGCTATATCGACGGCCCGCAATATATCGGCAAGCCCGTGGTCCGCCCTGACGGCGCAGTTGAGGACCATTACGGCGTGCCGCGCCGCAATGTGGCTTATGGCCACGGCGCCAATGCCGGAACCTATCAGGAAGTCACCGAATATCCGCTGGAAAAGATAACCACCGTCGAGGAAATATTAAACTACCCCAAATGGCCCCGGGCGGACTGGTTTGATTACGAATGCGTCCGTAAGCAGGCTCGTGCAGCGCGGGCGACGGGCAAGGTGGTGGTTTTCATGGGCGACCGGCTGAACCGCTGCGCCGTGCTTAAGCCGGCCATGTATGTCCGCGGCGTGGAACAGATATTGATGGATTTATACGTTAATAAAGACATTGCCAAGGCGATTTTTCAAAAAATCGCTGATTTTTACGTCGAGTACGTCCAGCGCACCCTCGAAGCGGGCGAGGGCAACATCGACATTCTTTTTACCGGTGATGATTTCGG
>JAFGBA010000212.1 GCA_016933395.1 Sedimentisphaerales bacterium
GATGCAGGCTTTTTTTACATCAAATTGTTAGAAAATCTTTCCGCAACAGGAACTAGATATTTACAAACATTTCGAATTAACATCGAATCTGTAACATTAGCGATGTGGCGGGTATGGCTTGCCCTATATGGTTCAGCATAACATCGTGCCAGCGGAACACCGGCGATACGGGAAGAATCCGCGGGCAGGATGCCCGCGGCACGGTTATGAACGTTTGGGGATGGGGAGGTTTAGTTCTTCGAGGACGCGCTGCATGTCCTGCCAGACGCGGCGGCGGTTATCAGGCGTGTAGGCGCGCAACAGAAAAGCGGGATGATATGTCGCCACGAGCTTTATAGGTCCGACCATCGGGCCGGGCAGGTATTCGTGGATTTTGCCGCGTAACTGGCCGATGGGCGTTTGCACGTCCAGCAGTGTTCTGGCGGCGTAGGCGCCCAAGGCGACAATGATCTCCGGTTGGATGATTTCGATCTGACGGTGCAGATAAGGAATACACGCGGCGATTTCCGTGGCCAATGGATCACGGTTGCCGGGCGGGCGACATTTGAGAATGTTGCCGATGAAGACGTCCTGGCGCTTCAGGCCCATCGCTTCAATAATATTCGTCAACAACTGTCCGGCCCGGCCAACGAAGGGTCGACCCTGCTCATCTTCAGTTTGGCCGGGGGCTTCACCGATATACATGATGCGGGCATCGGGATTGCCTTCGCCGGGCACGACGTTCAGGCGAGTTTTAAGATTGGGACACTGGTGGCAGGTTTTGAGTTCTTCGGCCAGTTCGGCGAGTAACTTGGCTTTTTTCGTTTTGGTCATACGCTCTTCCTGATCCTCCACCGTTGGCGTTTGGGCCGATTGTTCGGCACAACCTTGACGCACATCCGGCGGCTCCATCGGCAGCCAACGGCCGCCCAGGAGCAGTTCGCTTTCCAACTGCCCACGCAAACTGTCTATAATTCGCTGACGATTAACGCTCATGATGAAACCGTTTCCGTCGCCATCTTTTTTTCACCGTGAAACTGCATTTCGTATAACTGGCGATATAAATGACATGTCTTGAGCAGGTCCGCGTGTTTGCCCGCGGCCACAATCCTGCCGGCGTCCATAACCACGATGCGGTCGGCGTTGATGATGGTGCTGAGCCGGTGGGCGATGATAAAAGCCGTGCGCTGGCGGGCGAAATCGGTCAGGGCCTGGTGAATTTTGGCTTCGCTGTCGGCGTCAATCTGGCTGGTGGCCTCGTCGAAAATCAGAATCGCCGGATCACATAAAATCGCCCGGGCGATGGCCAGCCGCTGCAACTGTCCGCCCGAGAGCGTAGCGCCCTGTTCGCCGATAAGGGTTTCGTAGCCATTTTCGGTGGCTTCGATAAATTCGTGGGCGTAGGCGCGCCGGGCGGCGTCGATGACGTCCTGTCTCGTTGCTTCGGGTCGCCCATAGGCGATATTGGCGGCGACGGTGTCATGAAACACCACCGATTGTTGCGTCACAATGCCGATTTGCCCGCGCAAACTCGCCAGCGTAGCATGAGCAATGTCAATACCGTCAATACGAATAACACCGGCATCCGGTAAGAAAAACCGCGGAATCAGACTGGTCAGCGTCGTTTTACCCGATCCGTTCGGCCCAACCACCGCGATGGTCTCGCCCGCCCGCACCGTGAGGTTAATATCATCGAGTGTCTTGACCGGACTGCCGGGATAGGTGAACGAAATGCCTTCAAACGTCAAAGCCTCCCGCAATGGATTCAGCTCCACCGCCCCGGGAACATCCTTTTCAGCCACAGTGTCAATCAGATTATAGACTCGCTCCGCGGCGGCGTTGGCGGTTTGTAATACTGTAAATACTTTTGCGAGCTTGCGCACGCTCTGAGCCATGGCGGCAAACGCCAGTCCCATAGCGAAAAAATCCGAGGCACTAATAGTTCCATCAACCAACCATTTCGTCGCTAGTAATAATCCGATTCCTCCAGTAACTGCGCCAACTGACTCCACCAATGGCCCTGTTGCCGCGTCAATTTTGGCCATACGATAAAATTGCCGGAGCAGTTTTGAGTTTATTCGCTCCATTCGGCCATCTTCACCGGTCTCCTGATGATAGGCCTTGACCACACGAATACCCAGCAAACTGCCCTGTAACTGGCCAACAACCCGCACCCAACTTTCCAGCGAGCGCCGGGCGGCTTTTTTCATTCGACGTCCCAACTGATTAATAAGAATTCCCGCCGGAGGCACGGCTAATAAAATAAAAATCGTAATTTTCACATCAATAAACAATACAAATGCCAACAACCCTACCAGGGCGATCGGCTCACTCACCAACTGCCCCAAGATGGTGCGCATCCCCCCAAACACCAGTGTCGCATCCTGAACAAAACGACTCGTGGAATCGCTGACGCCGTCCTGGCTGAAATAACTTAACGGCAACCGTAAAGTATGTTTGTACATATCCAAGCGCAACGTCTGCACTGCTTTATACGAAATTCGTCCCACCAGATACTCATGGATGAATCGAAACAAACAGCAAAAAAAAGTCCCTACTATTAAAATTTTAACTATCAACACAATTGAAGCTTGTTTAAAGGCTGCGATATCTCCCTGGGCGGCCTGTCGTTGTTGATAAAACCGCTCCGCCAAAACCTCGCCGGGTTTAAGGTAAAAGGGAAGATTTTTCAATATTATCGTTACTGTGCGTGTTTGCTGCAGAAAATCATGCACTGTAATTTCCGCCTGGGTGTTCATCGGCGCTTGCATAAGAGTCCGAAGCATTTCATGTCGCCCCCGAATCAGTAATTCCTCTCCTTCTAAAACTCGCACGGAATCCACTACGTCCAGCGGCGCCAGTTGTTTATTGGCTTCTGGCGCTTTTTTATCCAAGCCCGTAACTTGTAATACTGGCGGCGGCAACGGCGACCCCTCATCTCCGGTTCGTATATCCAAGGGCAACTCATTGAAGGATATTCCTGTTCGTTTCTTGACTAGTTCGCGCGACAACCAGCCATCCGGTCCTTCCTCGTTGATCATAACCTTCAACAGGGGCATCGCCGCAGCAAAACTAAACACCATGAACACCACTGCCCCGAATGCGCAGAGAACGCTGACGACGACCTTTTTCCACTGAAAGGTGATATACGGTATAACCCGTAAAAACTGTTTCATCTTCTTTCCA
>JAFGBA010000213.1 GCA_016933395.1 Sedimentisphaerales bacterium
AAGATTGGTAATGAAGTAATGATACCCCTGGTCATGCTTGCGGCGAATGAATTTCAAACCGGTATCCGCCAGTTTTTCGCGTTTCACGCCTACCGCCTTAAGCAGCGATGACAGGTTTGCCCCCTTGAGCAAACATCCCTTGCCTATGACGGCTTGTTGCACATCTTCATCAACGGCGTTAAATGTCACATTCTCCCATAACTTGTGCATTTGCTGACGTTGCCGGGCCAGGTTGCCCCATCCTGAAACATCTTCGGGAATACCCCCGACGAAGATTACCGCAGCGCCTTCGTTCGCCAAAACAAAAAGTTTCGCCTGTGTCTCAACCGGCATCAAATGACAGACCACGATTATGGTTTGGTAATTCTGCCCGCCTTCCGTACAAATCTGCTTTTGTTGAATGGTGCTCTTTTGCAATTGAGCATCGGATACATAATCGAATCCATATCCCTGCTCCCACATCCATTGTCCCGTTTTATAATAATCACGTCCGTGCAGCCAATACGACAGTGAATGCACTGACATGGATTTGTTCAGCCCCTCCTCATCATGCCAAATATCCTCGATGGGATAATACAACAAAATATCATTGGCGGGCGATCCACTCTGCAAAATCGATTGGCAGCGGGTAATGTATTTGTTCAGCGCCCCCAGCTCACGCCAAAACGTATTTGAAGGGGCGAAACTTGTTGAGGCATAAAACAACCAGCCCGGCCAGGCTTCATCCAATGGCGAATAGGCCATCCCGTGATAGAAAATATGATTGACGCCGCAGATAAACAACTGGTCAACCTCCGGCTTCGCTTGCGAGAGCGCCACCTGGAAATGTTCACCCAGCCAGGTGCACGTCTCCGAACTGCACAACGGATGCCCCGCCACATGCGCCGCCGAAGACGCAAATTTCAACGCCAGAGGATCCGGCGGTTCATTATTAAAACCCGTATCGGTCCGCAAACCCGGTATGGGAAATCCGCTTGGCCCGAATATCTCTGTCTCGGGGATATCCGCGGCCGCATAGGTGTCCAGTAAATTCGCCGGCGCTCCGTGGGCCTGGTCTCGCGCCAAACATCCTTTGCCATGAGCCCAAGCAGCCCAGGTTTTTATATATTCGATATGCAAATCGGAAATCGTCCGGCGATAATCCCCTTTCACTCGCGCCACGGCGTCTTTATCGCCCTCGCCAAAAAATGCCGGCAAATACTCCCGCAAGTCGTATCCGCGGCGCGTATGGAACTCCTGAAAAAAATCGTCCATCCAATTCGCTCGAAAATACTCAAACGAATCATGATACTGCGCCCGCGGCATCGGTGCAGTATAATTGACAAACGCCTTATCAAACGCCTGTAGATAACACAACATCGCCTGATGAGAATATGGGTTCAGAACCCGGCCCTGCCCGCCCGGCGCAGCTCGTTTGACCTTTTGGCCGGTCGGGGTCGCCACTAATACATATAGACGCCAATTCCCTTCCGCCGGCGTCCAGGCCAACCGTCGTTCCTTTACCTTATCGGTCACGTCAATTATTTCGCCTGCATCATTTCGCGCCTGGACCAGCACCAACCGGCCCCCGGGCAATAACTTATCCAGTGTTTCTCCCGCACCCAACGAATATGATTCCAAAAGAATCCTTTCCGCGGCCTCCGTCAGAGTAACCATCGGCCCCCCAAACGGCCAGCCGGTTCCCGTACTCATATCCACCCCCATGTCCAAGCGCCGAGCTTCCCTTACTGTATGCGCCAATCGATCCATCCATGAACGACTCAAAAAATCGATATACCGCTCTTCTTCCCCCTTGACGCCGTAAATGGGTATAATATGAAGGCCGCCGAAATTCGCCGCCTGGTACTGTTCCAAAAGATCCGTCAAATTTTCGTCATCCACGGCGTTGCCCATCCACCACCAGTAGGACCACGGCTTGTTTTCCTTTGTAACCACAGGCCAATTCATATCCGTTGTATCTGCGCTGACAAAAACGCGAACAACATTAATCAGCAACAAACTCCAGACAAGATTTTTCATCACGTTGTTACCTCGGACATGGCCGCCAATAAATCCTCACGGATAACGCCCAGCACCGCTCGGGATAATTCACGCGCACAGGGTCGATCAACGAAGTGGACGTGATCGTTGGGAACCAAAAGTTCCATACATTCACTGCGCAGAGCAATAATATGTTTTCCTGCCGCTTGTGCGTACACTAATCGAATCAAACCTTCCAACCGCGGGCCACTAGCCAGAACCATATCGCAAATTGTCATTAATTCCTCCCAACCAAACGCTTCCTTGGTCAAGCAGCACAATCCCTCACTGTCCCACATTTTCTCCCATGCCGCGATCCGCTGCTGCTGTTCCGGTGTCATGCGCCCGGCGATGACCAACTGCACCGACCCCACTACATAACGCACCATGCTCGCCGTCCATACGGCCGGCCGCAATCCTTTTTCACCCGGCCGCGACACGGCCAATATCCGTAACGGTCGCGGCGTTGCGTCATTCTTCACCCTTTTTATATCAAGAAAGTTTTTAATCTGTGTTATGCGCTCTCCCT
>JAFGBA010000023.1 GCA_016933395.1 Sedimentisphaerales bacterium
AGGCTCAGCAGTAAAGTAATGAGGCTGATCACCACCAGCAATTCCACCAGGGTAAAGGCATATATTTGACGTTTCATGACAATCTTTCCTTTCCAAGTGCGGCGGGCTATGGCGTGATCCTGTCATACCCGCGCAGAGCCTGTCCTCGACCTGATCGGGGACGGGTATCCAGGTTGTTTCGCGTCCCATTTTCAGGGGGATGACCAAAAATCCTTTTCCGCAACATCGTTTAATTTACTCCGGTATGTTGTAATCCATCAGCCAGTAACTGGCAAAGATGGCGAAATCACCGAGGTCCACCTTGCCGCTGTTATCCATATCCGTCGTTAGAGTATCGCCGCCGGCGAGCCATTCTCCGGCCAGCAGGGCCAGATCCGCGGCATCCACGAACTCACTTTCATTAAAGTCGCCCGGTGTGGCTCCCAGTGAAATGTAAATATCCACCGTGCCGCCTTCCGGTGCCTCGCTACCGGCCTGCGGCGCCTGCATATAAATGGCGTCGCCTGCGGGGACAGTGTCGCTGGGAAGCCGGATAATATGAGCGTTCAGACCGACTACGGACAATGTGGTTTGGGCGGCCGTTTCTGTTAGGCCGACCACGGAGGGAACCTCCGTTGTTGTGACATCCTGAGTAAACCAGGGAATAAACCACAGTAAATCATTAAAGTCCACACAGTTATTCTCACTCAAATCGAGATTAGTCGGTGTGGCCGTTTGGCAGACCAGCCAATCACCGGCCAGCATGGCGAAATCTTCCAGATCCACTTGATTATCGTCGGTGAAATCACAGGTAACAACCGTCAACGTCACCGCCGAACCGGCCGGCGCCATTTCACCCGGAGCAGGATTTTGTTCCATGACGAAATCCAGTGCCGGTGTGTCGCCATAAGGTGCATCAATCGTTGCGCCTAAGCCCGCACTGACCAATAACTTTTCTGCATCCGCGCGAATTAATCCCATAACATCGGGCACTTCCATCGGCGGTGGGGGCGGGGTTGTAAAGGTCAAAATGAGTAGCGGTCGATAAACTATCGTTTCATCTTCGCTGCTGGCAAAGGCGACGTAGGTATTTGCTCCCGGCGCCATGGTATAAAGCAGTCCTTGATTGGTTGCCGGAGTGTCCAGCCAACTTTGCACTTTGGCAATATCCAAAATGAAATTATAGGGGGTTCCATCGGCGTATTGAACGGTTGTACTTCTGTAGCCCATATCAAGGTGGACTAACAATTCGCCTCGGTCACCTGCGCCTTTGGCTCCGGCGCTATCCCAGGATGCTGTACCATCGTATTTTGTCCAGGTGGCGGCGCTGGTCCAGTCCTGCGTGCATTCATACAAATCAATAATAGCCGTTGTGTAATCAGGTGAAACATGTCGATAAGTCAGTTGTACGGCAGTCCCTGTCAATTCCGCCGATTCCATGCCCAGTCCAATAAGAGCACTGTCAACATACGTTTGAAGGTTATCGAAACGAAGCAAAGAATTATTTACTTCATTATACGGATTAAAATAACGCCACACATATAAACGGTCGGGAGGTATACTGCCGAATGAAGGGTGATAGATTGTTACATCCGTTACACCTTCATAGACGCCTTGCAAAACGTCATTCACCCACCAGCCGCCTTGCTGGAAAGATATGGTTATATCTTCTCCAAAGGCGCAATTACCGCCCATTTCCCCACCGGCTACAAAAATAAGCAGCACCAACAGAATACCATACCACCACGCTCGCATTTGTTTCCTTTTCATCTTTAACTCCGCTCCTCTTAAGGTCCTCTTTGTTTTCTCCCCGCGCCGTTATCGGCCGGAGACATTATTTCCCATAACTATCATCGTAAAAGCATGTTTTGGCGTTTAATAAAAAACCTTTCCTGGCCGCAAACGGCTTCAATTTCAATTTTCTGGTCCGAGCGAGACATAAATATCCACCGTGCCTCCGGCCGGCGTCTCGCTGTTCGCCTGCGAGGCCTGGTTAAACACATCGCCCGCCGCAGTTTCGCTGTGGAGGAAAATGGCGTTGGCGTTCAAGCCCGCTCCGGCCAATATCGCCTCGGCGGCGGTTTGCGTCTGGCCGATGACGGCGGGCGTGGCCGTCGCCGCGGCACTCTGGGCGAAAAACGGGGCGAACCACAGCAAATCGTCAAAATCAACACAGCCGCCCTCGTCGAGGTCCAGGTTGGTCATCGGCGGTTCGGCCGCATTGCATGTCAGCCAATCACCGGCCAGCATGGCGAAATCAGGCAGGCTCACCATATTGTCGCCGTTGAAGTCGCACGTCACCACCGTCAGTGTTATCGCCGTACCCGCCAACACCATTTCGCCTTCGGCCGGATCCTGCTCCACGACGAAATCCAGCGAAGGCGTATCGCCGTAAGGCGAATCAAACGTTGCGCTCAGGCCCGCCTGGACCAGCAGTTTCTCCGCTTCCGCGCGAATATTACCGACAACATCCGGTGTTTCGACCATATTGGCGGGCATTGAATTCAAGATAAAACTCCAGCCGCCGTAAATACCCCACGCCTGCCCCGGCGCCATTGCGGCAAAATCCTTGTTTCTGACGGTGCTGTACCAGGTGTCATAACAATAGTATTGCTGCGGCGGGCCATCGCTATAGCCGATGACCGTAACAAAATGATCTGTGTCGTTGTTGCCGTCCGTATCGACCAGGAGCACCATCGGCCGGCCCGCATCGATTTCCGTTGTCAGCACTTGCCATGTCAACGCCGGCGAATAACCCATATAATAATATTGTGCCGAAGGATTATAAGCGGGATTGATAAGATTGATGTAATCCACAAACGATGAACCGACATCGCTAAACCAACTCCAACCGTATTTGTTCGCGCGGGTGCTCTTGGAAGTATCCATAAAATCGGCCAGGCAGTTGTCATCGTGGGGCGTTCGGCCTGCTGTAATGACGGCGTCAGTCTGGATGGGACCACTGTCGTCTCTGGGCAGGCCGTAATCTTCAAGGTGTTGTTCATTGCCTACCCAGGGTGAACCGACCGTTCCTCCGCTGGCGATCATTTGATTAACCTCAGTGGTTTGCGTGCTCGCGTCACCAACGACCAGATTATCCCAGCCAAGACTATCATAGTAGCCGATAATCATGCCCAGCGCCGTCGGCCCACAGCCGTGCCGCCAGTAGTAACATGGCACGAATTCTTCCAGGGTCGCCATTGCGGCCGCAGCGGCTGCGCCCTCTAACTCTCCCTCCGCCATTTCCATTAGCACTGTCGCCGGCGGAGTCGGACCGGTGGTGCTTTGGGCGTCCGTTTGCCCGCGCGCCTGTCCTGTTGCCGCCAGTAAAACCATGATAATTAACCTTGCTTTCCGTGATTTACCGTACCTGAGCTTCCTTGCTGCAAAATTCCATTTCATCTCTCGGCATCCTTGCCCTTGCCCTTGTTCGTGATCAACCGCCGGATAAATCTGTAATGATCGATACCATCGGCATGAATAACGCCACAACAATGAATCCGCAAATAACGCCCAGCCCGATCACCATGATCGGCTCCAGCAGGCTGACCAGTGATCCGACCAGCGTATCGACTTCATCGTCATAATTATCCGCGACCTTCGTCAACATCTTGTCCAGGTCGCCGGTTTCCTCGCCCACGTCGATCATGTTTGTCACCAGTGAATCGCACACCTTCGCCTTGCGCAGCGGTTCGGCGAATGTTTCACCCTGGCGAATATTGTCATGCACGCTGCCCAGCGCCCGGCGATACACCTCATTACCCGATGTTTCCCGCGTGATATTCAGCGCCTCCAGGATCGGTACGCCTGCCGAGATCAATGTGCCCAGCGTGCGGGTGAACCGCGCCACCGCCGTTTTGCCGATGATCTGACCGACCACCGGTATTTTCAAGTTGATGCTGTCCAGCACATAACGGCCGGTTTCGCTCAATCGGATGAGCTTTATTAACAGATAAAAAGCAATCGGCGATCCCAACAAATATACCCAACCCCATTTATAGGTAATCCAGGTGGAAATTCCCAGTAGTGTTTCCGTGATCGCGGGCAGGGTGACGCCGAAATCATCAAAAACGCTGCGAAACTTGGGAATAACAAAAATCATAATGCCCATCACGATCAGGAATGCGATGGTTAATACGGCGATAGGATAAATCATTGCGCCAATGATTCTGCTTTTCAATCGCTGGGCTTTTTCCATGAAGTCGGCCAGACGATTCAAAATCAGGTCCAGCACGCCGCCCGCTTCGCCCGCGGCCACCATGTTGGTATAAAGGTTGTTGAAGCATTTGGGGTATTTCGCCATTGCTTCCGACAGCGTGGCGCCGCCTTCCACGTCGTTGGCCACGGCGCCGCATACCTTCTTGAGGGTGCCCGGTTTTTGCTGTTGTTCGAGAATCCGCAGCGACCGTAAAATGGGCAACCCCGCATCCTGCAGAGTGCTGAGCTGGCGGGTAAACTGTGTGAGTTTTTTAACTTTGACCCTGCCGCCTGTGCCGCTGGGCCGCTTGGGCTTGGCGCCGATGCCCGCTGCGCCGGTCTTGGGCTGACGTCGGCCGCCTTTTTCCCGAATCTTGGTCGGAAAATATCCCAGATTGCGAATCTTACTGATCGCCTCTTCCGTGCTCAGGGCGTCAATCTCGTCTTTGACTTCCTGTCCCTGGGCGTTCATTGCTTCGTATTGATATGTTGGCATGGCTATATCCTCTACCTTATGGTGCGAACAGCTCGCGCCAATTTATTCTTCTTCCACAATCGTTTCCCGCACAACCTCTTCGATGGTGGTCAAACCGTCATAAATCGCTTGTACGCCCGCCACCCGTAATGTCCGCATGCCTTTCCGCAAAGCCATTTCCCGTAATATGTTTGTGGAGGCTCGTTTCATAATGGCCTCACGAATGTCATCGTCCAGCGCCATGATCTCAAAGATGCCCATACGCCCGCGGTAACCGGTATTGTTGCAGTAATCGCAACCCGCCCCGTAATAGAAGATGCGTTCCCCTACGTCTTCCGGCGTCAAATCGAGTTCCATGAGTTGTTCTTCATTGGGCTGGAATTCCTGTTTGCAGTTGGCGCATATCTTGCGCACCAGGCGTTGACCCACAATGCCTTCCATCGTTGCGGTTACCAGAAACGGTTCTACCCCCAGATCCAAAAGACGCGCAACCGAGGACGGCGCGTCATTGGTGTGCAATGTAGTGAATACCAGGTGTCCCGTAAGCGACGCTTGCGCCGCGATTTGCGCCGTTTCTAGATCGCGAATTTCTCCCACCAGGACGATGTCCGGGTCTTGCCGCAGAATGCTGCGCAAACACCGCGCGAACGTCAGGCCGATTTCCGAACGTATTTGCACCTGGACAATCCCATCGATATCGTATTCCACCGGATCTTCCGTGGTGATAAGCTTGTTGTCGATGGTGTTCAATTCCTGGAGCGCCGAATATAACGTTGTGGTTTTGCCCGAACCCGTTGGCCCGGTCACAATGATAATGCCGTTGGGTTTGCGGATGAGATTGCGAAAAACCGTTGCATCATGGTGGTTCAGGCCCAGACGGTCAAGATCAAGCTGCACGTTGCTGCGGTCTAGTACGCGCAACACCACGCTTTCACCGAACAACGTCGGCAATACCGACACTCGTAAATCCACCGGCCGACCCTGCACCACCAGCGGGATGCGCCCGTCCTGGGGAAGACGGCGCTCGGCGATATCCAGATTGGCCATCACCTTGATACGGCTGCTGATGGCTACGGCGATGTGACGCGGCGGCGGCACCATCTCATAAAGCACGCCGTCAATGCGGTAACGCATCTTGTATTCATCTTCAAAAGGCTCAAAATGAATGTCACTGGCTTTGTCCCGAATGGCCTGCAATAAAACCAGGTTCAGGAGTTTTTTCACCGGGTTCGAGTCCGCCAGTTCCCGCAGTTCGCTCAGGTCGATGCTTTCCCCGCGACCCTGAAATTCCGCCAGGAAATCATCGTCCGTCATTTCCCCGATCAGGTCATTAATACTCTCATTTTTAGTACTGTAGTAGCGATTCAAGGCCTTTTCCAGGGCCTCTTTTTCAGTAATCATGGGGAGAATATTAAAACCCAGCAGCGTGCGCAGATCGTCAGTAGCCCGGAAGTTGCTCGGAGAATCCAGGGCCACCGATAAGGTATTGGTTGATTTATTATAATCGACCGGCAGCACCCGATAAGTCATCGCCATCTGGGCGTTAATTTGGGATATAACCTCATCAGCCACATCAATATCATGGAGATTGATGTAGCTCATACCCAATTGAAACGCCAAGGCGAGATTTAAGTCCTTTTCGTTTATCAGACCCATATTCAGCAATATCTGACCAATGGGCATCGACCGAACGGACTCTTTTTGCATTTTCAAGGCCTGATGAACGTTCTCACGGGTAAGTTTACCCATTTTGATGAGAACGCGCCCCAGGGGGCGCCCCTTTAATTGTTCAACTGGGGGGTATTCAGGCATTTTATTATCCTCACTCGATTATACGTATTACGCGACGCCTCGCCCACCTTCGTGTCAGGTTTACGCCTGATCTTTTCATGTTGGTTCCTTAGTGCTTTTTGCGGGTATTTCCCACGACTACGGCGGCATTGTTTGGCGAGTTATTAGGTCCCAATACCCTAAATACATATAGGATACCGGGTGGTTTTTCCTGGCGGCTGGATCACTGCTGGACGCTCTTTGTTTTGAAAAATGGATCATCGCCATCCATCCGCGGATCAGGCTGGCCTGTGCTGGTAAGCAGCTTGGCTCCGGCCTTCTCCAGTTTTACCTGCATTTCACCGGGATTACGGCATTTATCCATCACTTCTTCTTCGTTAATGGTGCCTTTTGAGTACAATTCCCAAAGATGGTCATCCATTAACTGCATGTTGTATTTTTTACCCGTTTGGATGGCGGAATTTATTCGGTAAGTCTTGTTCTCCCGTATCAGGTTTGCGATCGCCGGCGTAACCACCATGAATTCATAACCCGCCACACGACCTTTTCCGCTGGACCGACGGCATAAACACTGACTTAGAACCGCGATCAGGTTTGTTGAAAGCTGCACTCGCATCTGTTCCTGTTGGTTCACCGGGAACTGGTCAATAATGCGCGTCACGGTTCCTTGAGCGCCCGTGGTATGAACCGTACTGAATACCAGGTGGCCGGTTTCCGCTGCTCGAACGGCGGCTTCCATGGTTTCCAGGTCGCGCAACTCGCCTACAAGAATTACATCAGGATCCTGACGCAATACGCGCCGTAAAGCCTCTGCAAAACTTGGAACATCAATTCCAACCTCGCGCTGATTGATAAGAGACTTTTTATGCTGGTGGTAGTATTCGATAGGGTCTTCCACCGTTACGATATGGCGGTCAAGGTGTTCATTGATGTAGTTAATCATACACGCCAGGGTGGTGGTCTTGCCTGATCCCGTCGGGCCGGTAACCAGGAATAACCCCTGGGGCCGGCGACACAACGCCTCGCACATTTTAGGAAGTCCGATTTGCTCGAAAGTCATTAATTCCGTCGGTATTAGCCGTAATACCAGACTTAACTTGCCTCGCTGCCGAAACACGGATACGCGAAAACGCCCATAGTCTCCAAAAGCAAAACCGAAGTCTGTCCCGCCCTCTTCCTGCAATTCCTGCTGATTGCGATCAGGCGTGATGCTTTTCATTAAAGCGGCGGTGTCGTCGCCATCGAGTACCTTTGTATCCAGACTACGCAATCCGCCGTGAAGACGCAATACCGGCGGTCGGCCCGTAACTAAATGGATATCCGACGCCCCTTGTTTTATGCAAGTTTCCAAAACCCGATCAATATGAATGGTTGCCATATGCCTGAATGCCTTTTAAGTACATTTAATCAAATCAATTATACGCAATTACATAAATCACATTTGTTTTGTTGGATTTTATTCTTCCGCGTCGAAATCCAGCATTGTCGTTGAGGCTTGGGCGTGGCGCGCCACCTCTTCAATAGTCGTAATACCTTGTAATATCTTTAACTTACCATCTTCCAGCAGCGTCCGCATGCCACTGGCGATAGCCGCCTTTCGCACCTCATTGGTCGGCGCCCGCTGGAAGGCAAGCTCCCGAATTTCGGAATTCATAAGCATCATTTCAAATATCCCCAGACGACCGTGGTATCCGCTGTTTTGGCAACGTTTGCACCCAGCCCCGCGATATATTTTCTTGCCCGCAAGATCGCCCGGTTTGAAATTGAGCAGTCGAATGAATTTGGGATCAATTTTATCAACTTCTGTTTTGCATTCTTTGCAGATAACCCGCACCAGGCGCTGGGCCATAATGGCTTGAATGGAACTCGCCACTAAAAACGGTTTAACACCCATATCGATTAAACGGGTAATCGCGCTGGGAGCGTCATTTGTATGCAGAGTGCTAAAAACCAGGTGTCCGGTCAAAGCCGCCTGAATTGCGATATCGGCCACTTCCTGATCGCGAATTTCACCGACCAAAATGATATTAGGCGCTTGACGTAGCATGGACCGTAGAATGGAGGGGAAGGTCAGCCCAATATCCGTACGGACCTGGCATTGGTTAATTCCGGTAAAGTTATATTCGACCGGATCTTCGGCAGTGATGATCTTTTTATCGGGGCGGTTGAGGTCCTGTAGGGCGGAATACAGGGTAGTGGTTTTACCTGAACCGGTCGGTCCGGTAACCAGAAAGATGCCGTTAGGACGCTTGATAATTTTTAAAAAACGCTCATAGTCATCATGATTAAAACCCAAGGCCTGGATACCCACTCGTACCGATTCGGGGCGCAAGATACGTAAAACCATGCTTTCGCCATGATACGCGGGCAAAGCGCTAACGCGAAAGTCGATATCAACTCCCGACACGTTTTTCTTGATGCGGCCGTCCTGGGGCAGGCGTTTTTCGGCGATATCCATGCCGGCCATGATCTTAAACCTAGTCATAACAACAGGTTGCAGTTGCTTCGGCACGTTATCACGCTGGATGCAAACACCATCAATACGATATCGCACCCGTACGCGGTCAGACATGGGTTCAACGTGAATATCCGAAGCCCTCAGCTTGACGGCCTCGTCAATGATTTTATTGATGAGTTTGATGACAGGGGCGGATTCGTCCTCGGGGCGGCTTTTGGCGATGGATTCCACATCGATTGAGGCATCGATAGAGCTTTGTAGTTCACCCACCGTGGCGTCAAGAGAGGCCCCAATTTTATCCATAAAAGTATCGATGTATCGTTTTATCTTGCTTCGGCTGGCCAGGGCGCATTCCAGCTCCGTGTTGAGCCGAAACCGAAGCAAGTCCATTGTATCAAGGTCCAGGGGATCATGAATGATGATTTTGAGCCGCCCGTTTTCCTTGCTCATGGGCAGCACAAGGTGGCGACGGATGAGTTCGTCCGGCATTAACTCAAGCGCGGTCGGCTCAATGACATGGTGGTCCAGATCCACGTATTCCAGCCCAAACTGAGCCGCCATGGCCTTGGTGACCTGCTCTTCATCGACCAGACCCAACTCAGTTAGGGTTTGGCCCAGTCGATGATGTGTATTTTGGGAATGTTCTACAGCTTTATCGAGGTCTTTCTGGCTGATAGCCCCCCAACTTACCAGAATATCGCCCAGTTTCTTTCGTTTACGCGCCATTACGGTCAGGCCGCTCCATGATTTCCCGGGTTTCCTGTCCTGGCTGGCCTTGTAGGTCGTATTAATCACTGACAATACAAGGAGTTACGGCAAAGTTCGCAGGTCGCGCCGCCCATGTCCCATTTATCCATCCACCAGACTGCCACACAACATCCGGCGACACATGTCATTCTACCAACCTATTATAAACAATAATCTTATCGCGTCAAGACTTCGTTCTTGCCGACTTAATCTTTCAAAAAAAAGGCAGCCTCAAGAGGCTGCCTACTAGAATAACTGATCAAAGTGATTTTTAATAAGCTAAATAACTATCTTTACTGTTTTGCGATAAAGCAGTTACAGAAGCAGTTCCCACCAGACCCAATTCAATGCCTCTGGTATGGCCAGCTGCGGGGGTTAAATTAGAGGAATCCCAATAAGTGTAAATATTATCATCCTGGATGCCGACAGTTGGATGGTTATCCTTTTTTACGTGGGAATCGGCAAAAAGAACGTTTTGGCAATCATAATCGTGATTAGGCGAATTACCAGGGCGCCATGTAGGAAATCCTGTCGCTTCATTATTTTCATCCGCCCAATCAGGACTATCTAAATTCAAAGAAGCTTGATTAGCTAGCACTTCTCCGGTCCAATTGGGAACCGTACCTGCTGAGGTTGCGTCAGGATTAACGCATGGATTTGCGTCGGCCATCACAGCCATAGAAGATGTGCTTGATGCATCCAAAGTATTTTTATAAGGATCATGCATAGAATAACTACAATTTCGACCGGTATTAAAACATTGCAAATCCGCCCAACTTTCGATGTCGGCTGGTAGAAGGTATTGATTTCCACTTGGGACATTAGCTATGGCGTCCTGTAGATCCATTTCCTCCCCATCGGCGCTTGGACACAAGAACATATTAGGCACTAAGTCTTCATACTTGATCAAAAGATACATGTTTGAGAATGTACAGCACCATCGTGCAAAGCCAGTACTATCAGTAGCCTTGGCTTTGTTCCACCACCAATGATTTTGAGTTTCATGTTGTTCACGGAAAAAATAACCATTTCCATTATTTGAAGGCGTAGTTTGCGGATATGCTTCTTTATAATCATTGACATACAAGGCAATGGCTTTACCGATGCCATTGAGTTGCGTACCACACTTGACCTGGTTGGCCAATTCGCGAGCGCGGCCGAGGGCTGGCATCAGGATCGACACCAGCAGGGCGATAATCGCCACAACAACCAAAAGTTCGATCAGTGTAAATCCAAAACGACGTTTCATGACTGTATCCTCCAAAATCGGGTTTATGCTGACGTTTTAAAGGAAAAACTATTAAATAATAGCTAATTGGACTTCCAACAAGGAAATCCCTACATTGTAGTCAGCGAGCACTTAGTTACACAAGTCTACAAAGTCCTACGTAGCATATAATGCTGGAGCACCAATGTAAATAACATTAATGCCGTTTCGAGGCAGGTTCTTCAGGTATGACTTAAGGAGGTAAATATAGTTTAAAATATATATAATAACAAAATTAAAATGGCGTATTTAGCCTACCTCATCATATCCACTAATATCATACCTGCTTTTAAGGTGGGGTCAAGAAAAAAATCATAGAAGATAAAATCTTATTCTTAAAAAGCTTTACAAGCAGAAAAATGGAGAAAAATAGATATAACTTATTATAATATAAATAGTTACAGAGCAATTTAAAATGTATACAATCACTAGTGTTATGCTATGTATCTTATCATTATACAATTCTATCGAAATACATTGCATATAGAAAATATAACGTGAAAGCTATATTATAAATTAAAAATAACATCGATTTTTAATAAAAGATGAGAGCATAAATTCATGAGACGAAAAAAGGTTGTTTTAATAGGTATCGATGGTTTTCCATGGAAACTTTTCAGTGAATTTATTTCTACTGATATTATGCCGAACTTGGGAAGAATGGCTAGAAACGGAGTAAGTGGTCCTCTGGAAAGCGTATTGCCTTTTGAAACAGCGCCTGCGTGGAGTTCGTTTCAAACAGGATGTCATCCCGGGCGAACGGGTATTTATACATTTCAGCGATATGATCGGGATCAAAAAAGAATTCTATTGAATTCTTTTAATGACATTGCTGTACCAAGTATATGGGAATTAGCAAATCGTTCAGGGAAAGCTTGTATTTGTTTGAACTTGCCCATGACATCGCCTCCGCCGGCAATAAAAGGGGTTATTATACCGGGATTGATGTGTCCAGAATTATCTCCCCAGACAGTTTATCCTTCGGAAGTGTATGATCGCTATTTGAAGAATCGGCTTGATTATCGAATATTAGATACAAATGCGCCACAGTTATTAAAGGTATTTATTGATCGACATATTTTAACAGAGCAGATTCGGTGTCAGTTGGGTTTAGAATTATTAACAGAGAGAGATTGGGATATATTCTTTATTCAGATTCAGAGTACTGACCATACACAACATCGTGTTTGGTCGGCTTTTGACCGGTCTATATCTGATTTCTGTGAGGAATATTATCAAGAGGCTAATCGTCTCTATCGTTGCTGTGATGACATTATATATAAGATAGCCAGTGTTGTTGGCAATGATGCATTGATGGTGGTTCTTTCAGATCATGGCTTTACCCGTCTTCACGCCACTTTGTATATCAACACATGGTTGCGACAGAAAGGATGGTTGAAATTAAAGTCGTCTGTAAACCGAAGAAGTATATGGAATAAAAATAAGGAAACTTTAAAGAAACGAATACCGCCATTAAAATATCTCGCGCGCATTTATGGCAAGTTATTACCTTCTCAACCGGCTTATCTGAAACCTTGGCATGAGCAAATTATGATGCAGGTTGATCAGGTTATTGATTTTCAGAATACTCAAGTTTTGGCACTTGGATCTACAGCAAATTTAATTTATCTGAATAATGATTCCGATCACAAAAAATACTGTCGGATGATAACATCCCAGTTAATGGCGGATTTTGGTCCTGATTCTTCCTGTTTTCTAATAGAATCTGTAAATGAAGGTTGTCATGTTTTCGGGGTAAAATCAGACGATTCGGTTCCTGATCTTGTTATTCAGTTTAAAGAAGGCGTTTACGGATATATAGGTCCTCTAGGAGATCAAGTTGTTTCCTATCCGAAACCGACATTAACGCCTTTTGGTGGTTGGGGGGCGCACAGCAAAGAAGGGATGTATGTGATTTGCGGTCCTGGAATCAATGCGAACAAAAATATTAAGGCTAATATTGTGGATATTATGCCTACAATATTAGCTTATCTTAACATTCCAATTCCTCGTCATGTAGAAGGGAGCGTGTTAAACGATATTTTTTCACAATCAATTTCTCCATGTTACGAAGAGATAAAATTAAATCAACCTCGTCAGCGAATAGAATATTCAATGGAAGAGCAAGCGGCCATAGAGAAAAAGTTGGGGGATTTGGGATATTTGTAAACGGCAACATTCAGGAGCCAGAATGATAATAGAGTTTTCACGAATAAACGCGAATAGGCGCGAAGATATTAATAAGACTGCGATTAATGCATATTTTCCGGAATGAATAGACATGATTAACAAGATAAATACAGGGGGCGCTTTAAGCCATTTGGATAAGTTGGAAAACCAGAGTATTTATGTGTTGCGAGAGGCGTATAGTCGTTTTCGTGATGTGGCGATGTTGTGGTCCATCGGCAAGGATTCCACGACGATGTTGTGGCTGGCGCGGAAGGCGTTTTTTGGTAAATTGCCTTTTCCGGTGATGCACATCGACACCAGCTATAAATTCAAGGAAATTTACGAGTTTCGGGATCGCCGGGTTCGCGAATGGGGGCTGAACCTTATCATAGCGAAGAATGAGGAGGCGTTGCAGGGGGGGATGAGCTGCAATAAAAACCGTTTGCAGTGCTGCACTGCGTTGAAAACGGAAGCGTTGAAGCAGGCCATAGCCAAACATAAATTCAAGGCGTTGTATCTGGCGATTCGGCGGGATGAGCATGGTATCCGGGCGAAAGAACGGGTGTTCAGTCCGCGTGATGAGGATTTCGAGTGGAATTATCAGAATCAGCCACCGGAACTATGGGACCAGTATAAGACACAAGCGGCCACGGAAGAACATCTGCGCGTCCATCCCATGTTAGGCTGGCGGGAAATCGACATTTGGCGGTATATTCAGCGGGAGAATATTCCCATGGTGTCCTTATATTTAGCCAAGAATGGCAAACGGTATCGCAGCATCGGCTGTGAACCATGTTGCCAGCCGGTGGAGTCTGAGGCTGATACGATAGACAAAATTATCGAGGAGCTTGAGGTAACTAAAATTACTGAACGCAGCGGTCGGGCGCAGGACAAAGAAACCGCCTATATGATGCAAAAATTGCGGTCATTGGGGTATATGTAATCTTTATAGGAGATTAAGCGGTGGAATGGTCTTTGGCGAGTATGGTGTTAATCGGTATATTAGCTTTTGGCTGTGAGTTTATCGATTCCACTTTGGGTATGGGTTATGGAACAGCGTTAACGCCCATTTTGATGTTAATGGGATTTTCTCCGGCGCAGGTTGTTCCGGCCGTATTGTTTTCCGAATTATTCACCGGTTTGACGGCGGGAGTGTTGCATCATCGCCAGGGAAATGTGGATTTTCGTCCCAAGAGTACGAATCCATCGGTGATTATGCGAAAATTAAGTTCGTTGGGGTATGTCGAAAGTTTTCGCCAGGGCATACCGTTGCATTTAAAAGTGGCCTTATTGTTAGGGATTTGCAGTATCGTAGGAACCGTCGCGGCGGTTTTTGTAGCAGTTTCTATTCCTAAATTCTGGTTAAAATTATATATCGGCGTCTTGGTGTTGTTGATGGGAATAGTAATTCTGGTGCTTTATAAGCGAGAGTTTCGGTTCTCCTGGAAAAAAATTACGGTTCTGGGTGTTATTGCGTCGTTTAATAAAGGCATGAGCGGGGGCGGTTATGGTCCGGTAGTGACGGTTGGTCAGGTGCTTTCCGGGGTAAAGGGCGCTAATGCGGTGGCCATTACCTCTCTGGCGGAGGGTTTGACCTGTTTTGTCGGAGTGGTTTTGTATTATTTGCTGCAGGAACAGGGAATGAATTGGAGGCTGGCGTTGACGATCTCGTTGGGAGCGCTGGCGTCGGTGCCTCTGTCCGTTTTTGCGGTGAAGCGCATTCACGCACAAGCGTTGAAACTGGCTATCGCTGTTGTAACGATTGTTTTGGGATCGTGGACGTTATATAACCTTTTTTGTAAATAGGACTTATTGTGCAATCTGGAAGTATGCTAAGTTTTGTCATTGTCGGTCATGTGGATCACGGTAAATCAACCCTTATCGGGCGGCTGCTATATGATACTCAGTCTTTATCTCCTGATAAACTTGAAGAGATTCGACGAACGTCCAACGAACTGGGGCGCGAGACCGAATTTGCTTATGTATTGGATCACCTGGAGGAAGAACGTCGGCAGGGGATTACGATTGATACGACGCAGGTTTTTTTCAAGACGGCGCAGCGTGAATATGTGATTATTGATGCGCCCGGCCATGTGGAATTCGTCAAGAATATGATCACCGGTGCTTCGCAGGCGCAGGCGGCGGTGTTGATTGTCGATGGGCGGGAAGGAGTACAGCAGCAGACGCGGCGTCATGCCTCTATTCTCTCGTTACTGGGTCTGGAACAGGTTATTGTGGTAATCAACAAAATGGACCTGGTGGAATATAGGCAGCAGCGGTATGAGCAGGTGAAGGGAGAATTGGCTGCGTTTCTTGAATCTATCAACATTACGCCGATTTATTATTTGCCGGTGTGCGCCCTGTCGGGAGAGAATATTTCCGCACCGGCGCCGCAGATGAGCTGGTACGATGGTCCGACGTTTTTACAGAGTCTGGATACGCTCAAAAGCATCGATATTGCTGAAGCGAGCGGGGTGTTGATGCCGGTGCAGGATGTGTACAAGCATAACGACGATCGGATTGCAGTGGGGCGCATCGAGGCGGGACGGTTGCGGCAGAATGACAAGATACGCATTTTACCGGGCGGTGAGACGACACAGGTGAAATCGGTGGTAAAATTCCCGGAACCGGTGGCCCAGGCGGGCGCCGGTGAATGTATCGGTCTGATTACGGCGGATCCGATATTTCTCAACCGGGGAGATATCATTGGTAGCGTAGGTCAGGAGCCGCCGGCACGAAATGAATTTGACGCGACCGTCATCTGGCTGGCGCGGCAGCCATTCGATGTGAATCAGAAAATTATGCTTCGCTGCGCCACACAGGAAACCGCGGTGAAAGTTTCACTCTTGCGCCGTATAGATTCTTCAACCATGGAGGTGCTGGAGGAAAACGCCGGCGGTTTAAATGCTTTAGAGATCGGCCAGGTTCGTTTGAAAACGAAAAAGCAAATGGTGATGGAGCCGTTTAGCAAGGTGAAAGAACTGGGGCGGTTTGTTTTCGTTCGCGATGATGATATCTGTGCCGGCGGGATAATTACATAGGTTTATTAAAGAATATGTATTTGACGAGGACCGGTGGTTAATGGCGACATCCCGACTGGTTATTTTTGGCCTGGATGGCGTACCGTATGAAATGCTCGCGGAGTTGGCCGAACGGGGTGTGATGCCGCATACCCGTAAGCTGATACAGGCGGGATTTTTCTCTTCCATGCAATCATCCGTGCCGGAAATTTCTTCCGTGGCGTGGTCGTCGCTGATTACCGGGGAAAATCCCGGACGTCATGGCGTTTTTGGTTTTCTGGACCTTCAACCCGATTCGATGGATTTGTTTTTCCCCCAGTACACCACCCTCAAGGCAACGCCGTTTTGGGAGTCGGCTGCGGTTCCGAGCGTTATTATCAACGTGCCATCCACCTATCCGGTGCGAGCGATGAACGGCGTGCATATCTCCGGTTTTGTGTCGGTCGATCTGGAAAAAAGCGTTTATCCGGCGTCGTTGTTGGCGGAGGTGAAGGAACTGGATTATCGGCTTGATGTCGAGTCTGAAAAAGCTCATACCGATATGGAGGCTTTCATTAAAGATTTGGATGACACTCTGACAGCACGGGTCAAACTGGCGGAGCGTTTATGGCGTCGCGAGCCTTGGGGGATATTTATGCTGGTGTTTACCGGCACCGATCGCTTGTTGCATTTTCTTTATAGCGCCTATGCCGATGAATCCCATCCGCGCCATGCTTATTTTCTGGATTATTTCCGGCGCATAGATGAGGCGATAGGCCGGTTTATCGGGCTATGTTCCTCCGACGATACGATATTAATGTTGTCGGATCATGGTTTTGAGCGGATGGAGGAAAACGTTTTTGTTAATTATTTTTTACAGCAATCGGGTTTTTTAATATTGCGTCCGAATGCACAGCGTTTGGCCGCCATTGATCCGCGCAGCCGGGCCTTTGCCTTGGATCCGGGTCGGATTTATCTATGTCATCCCGGTCGAATGGCTCAGGGAGCCGTGAAGAATATCGAGGCTTGTTTGCAGGAACTGGTTCCTTTGCTGGAAGGATGGGAGATTGACGGACGCAAGGTGTTGGAACATGTTTACCGTCGAGAGGACATATATGACGGTCCTTTTGTGAATCATGCCGCGGAGTTAATTCTCGTGGCGAATCCCGGGTTTAATCTCAAAGGGGCGCTCCGGGCGGACTCCATGTGTAAACAAGATATTTTTTCGGGCAAACATTCGCCGCATAATGCATTTATTCTGGCCGGAAAAGCATTTTTACGGCAGCATCTGCAAACATCCGTTTCTATTGTGGATACGGGGAGGCTTTTACGCCAATTGGCTTCATCGTTGTGACGGATACGATGATACGAGACATCAAGGGGATTACTCTGAGAGAACAACAACTCTTTTTAATTTGTTAAACATAGTGCGAAGGACGAATCGTTCATACTGGTCAAGAGTGTAATAACTAACCAGCCAGAAAACACCTCCATTGATTAAGGCCAGCAATAAAAGTGAGCAAAGGTTGTCGGGTTGAAAAATATATCGTTGTATAAAAAGTGCGCCGAGATAGAAAACGGCCAGTGGCGCCAGGCGTCGCCACACCTGTTTGAAATAGTGTAATAGAGAAATCTGAAAAGCGCGCTTATAATAGCAGTTCATGAAAATCCGGGCGAAAACGATTGGGATCGCGGTTCCCAGGGCGACGCCGTAAATGCCCCAGTATTGCACCAGAACCAAACTCAGTATTAGATTCACAATAGCGTTGCAAATATAGATCAGTGTTGGTATGCGCAGATTGGCTAAACCTATTAAAATGGTGCCGCCAATCCACTGGCTGATGACAAAGGTGGCGGGAATCGCGTGGATAAGATAGATATAGTAAGTTTCCCGGGCGTAAGCGTAACTTGCACCCTGCCAGGCACGGATAAACTCATGGCCAAAGACAATTAAGAACAGCAGGGGAGGGAGATAAATGATAGCGGAAAAACGCGAGCCGCGAACGAACAATTCATGAATTTTTTCCCGTCGCTGTGGTTCGGGCAGGACGGAAAATTCACTGGCTACCGGCATAAGCACCTGGAGAAGCTGGCGGATACAGAGACGGATGGAATCCAGCAGACGATATCCCAAGGCGAACATGGTGACATATTTGAGCCCAAGAAAAAATGTAATAACGATATTATCCGTGAAATTTATCAGGACATTGGCGACAGCCCCTACGAATGCGTAGGAACTGAAGTGATATAATTTACGCATCAATTGACGGTCGCATAGGCGCAGTGACAACTTAAAAGGGAATAATCGATAAGCGACGATGACGGAGAGCAGATTGAATCCTATGCTGACAATGGCGGTGCTAAGAACAAATCCAACCAATCCATATCCCCAGTGAATGGCCAGGACATTGGCTGTTCCCGTGACGAAGGTTTTACATAGAACCAGAAGGTTGCAGATATCATAGCGTTGCAATCCTCTGAGGGCGTTTTGAAAAACGGTGAAAGGCAGGTTTAAACTGAAAGTGAGCGCAACAATCAATAGAACCAGGCGAATTTGAATTGATGGATCCGCATCACGCAGTTTAGGGAAATGCTCCACGGTATTATAAAGAATAACAGATAGTATAATCGCAATGCCGGTTAAAATAAGATATAGAAAAAAACAAGTGTTGATGAGTTTTACATTTTTTTCGCGGGCATTGAGCGCGTTAAATTCAGAGAAGTATTTGATTAAACCAGCGCTCAATCCAGGATTAATCAGGCTAAAATAGGCCAACAACGAACCAAGAAACGCCCAGGCTCCGTATGCGGAATCACCTAATTTGCTACGGAAATAGGGGCTGAGCAGAAAGAAAAACAGCATTGTGGCCAATGCCGCCCCCAGGTTGGAAACCATATTCAGGATAACCTGTTTGTTTTGCTGTTTTATCAATTCTTATTCTTTTTAACAAGCAATTGTTATCAAATCCTCAAACACGGTTTTTTAATTGAGAATGAAGATAGGTGTAAAAGACGTTGGACGCCAGTAAATAATTAACTGCCAAGGGTTTAATTGTTTTATTATGTCATTGCAAATCGTGGTGTATTTTTATGAATTTTCAAACCAATACGGTGTTAATAACGTCAGATTGATAATACGGGTTCAGTTTTTTCGGAGTTTAACGAAAAGGAGTTTTGGGTAAATAGGATAGTCGAGGGGGACGATACTGGTCAATAGCAGGAGATAGTCTAAAAAGAGTCGGAATGCCGCGTAAAATACGGCAGGAGTGCTATTATTGTAAATGGTTATAATGCAATTAGTTAAGGGAAGCAGGTTCGGGTCGTTAGCAAGAAGGAATATAATCAGAATAAACCGCCGTTTTTATTATGGGACGTAATTATTTTTTCGACCAAAGTATCAATGTTTCGCTATGACCGATAACTATACAAATTGTCAGCAAAAACAGCCATCGTGTCCAGGTACTGCCGGGACCGGAAGGGGGAATTTGTCGTTATTGGCGAATCGAAAGGTTTTAATGATGGTGGTGGTAGCGAGTCTAACACTTGGAGGGATTCTGTTGGCTTGGAGTCAACAACTGGTTCGACACCATCCTCCACCACGATGTAATATCGTAGTTAATGAAGGTTTTGAATTAAGCAGCGATTATACTTACCGTCTTTCGGATACGACGGTGGAGGCTCCGTCACCAAATTTAAAGGTTCTCGACGATCAATTGGCGTTGGGACGGGATCATTCTCAACTGCCGCCGTGTCTAACGGCGCCATTGCGCTGGGAACCGTAGGGGAAAACTCCATCCTGTAACATGGTTTTTATACCGGTAGATAAGAGCGTTGATGGCTGCTTCCTAATAGGGTACAATTCCGTCGTGAAAACGATAAATAACCAGCCGATGCGGCGGGAACCTTAACCGTGCCAGAACAAGTCACCAGACAACAAATCGCGGAATTGTTAACACGAATCTCGCGACTGCCCTCGGCGGAGTTTGAGCCGCCCCAGTTTTTCGCTCAGTATCTTCAATTGAGCGTTGCGGCGACCGGATCGTGCGGGGGAGCTATATGGATTGCCGGAGCGTCAAATCAGCCGCCGCAGTTATATTGTCATGTCGAATTGGAGCGTTGCAATATAAATGACCCTCAACAGCAGAAAATGCTGGTCCAGTCAGTGGCGACGGTGCTTGGTGATAGTAAATTAGTAGTTGTACCGGCCGGCGGGCAGGAGGCTGGAGCGGTTTCAAATATTTGCCCTTACCCATTATTTTTCCAGCCCTTACGAGCGGCCGGGAAGACGGCGATGGTATTGCAGCTTATTGGCCGGGAAGGTCTTGGTGAGCAGGATATTCGGATAGTTAGCGGGATATTGGAGCAAATCGCTGAGAGCGGGCAAACCTATCTGGCCCATCGTCGGGCCGTGGTGCTTGATGATGACCGTAAAGCTTTGGCGCGATTACTGAAGTTTACGGAAAATGTGCATGAGTCGCTGGATCCTCAGCGGGTGATCTACCAGATCGCCAATCATGGGCGGGATACTCTGGCGTGTCAGCGGGTGGTTGTTTGGGTCGATCCCAAGGTGCGGCGCGGGCTTCGGGCCGTGAGCGGAGTGGATAAACCCGATCACAGGGCGGTCCAAATGCAGGCTATTGAAAAGCTTTGCCGGTATTGTCTGGAGCAAGCCAAGCCTATCGTTGTGTCCCGCAGCCGATTGACGGAACTGAATGACGATGAGCCGATGACCCCGTTGTTGAAGGATTATTTTAACGTCAGCAATCTGGACCAGATTTTTCTTCAACCCATTAAACACGAGGAAAAATTGATCGGCGTTCTGGTAGCGGAAGGATTCGATGAGCAGGCGGGCGCAAACCTGGCGGGTTTGATGACGTCGGTCGCCAGACACGCAGGTGTGGCGTTAACCAACGCCCTTGACGTCGCCGATTTGCCCGTGGTTCGCCCTTTGGCTCGATTGAAAAAAGCCCGATCCGGCCCTCGCAAGCGATATCGCTGGATTTATTGGGCGGCGGGTGTTGTGATCGCACTTGTTATAGGCGCATTGGTTCCGTGGACCATTCAGATTGATTGTGCCTGTGAACTAAAGCCGTCGTTGTTGCGGGTGGTGGAATCGCCGCTTGATAGTCTGCGTATCGCGGAAGTGGTGTGCGCAACCGGCCGGGTGGAAAAAGGCGAATTGATTGTTCGTTTGGATGATGATGAATTACAGACGCAATTATTTAGCCTGCAGGCGGAGTTGGAGCAGGAAAAGACCAAGCTAAATCAGGAAACCCGGCTAGCCGCCAAGCGGGTGATCGAACTGCAAATTGAGAAACTAAGTAATGAAATTGCGCGTGTCAACCGGCAAATTGAACAATGTCGTATTACCGCTCCAATTTCGGGAACGATATTGACGCCCGAGTTGGAGTTACGGCAGGGATTAACGGTCAAAAAGGGCGATGAAATCGTGGAACTGGCGGACTTGTCACAATGGCGGCTGGTGCTGGACGTGCCGCAGGAAGAGGTGGGCTGGGTGCAGCGGGCGTTGAATGCTCCAGAGGCCAAGCCGCTGGATGTGCGGTATTATCTGAGCAGTTATCCGGATAAAAAGCTTAATACGCAAATAACCGATCCCGACTCCCTGGCTCATAAGGCCCGACTTAAGAAAAAAGGCAATGTTTTTGAAGTGCGGGTGGATGTTCAAAGTGATCAGTTGGAGCGCATCGGTCAGAGTTTACTATCAGGCAGCACCGGCCAGGCGAAAATCGCCACTGTCCAGCGACCGTTGGGATATGTGTTGTTGCGGAAGGTGATTCGGTTTTTCCGGGTGACATGGTTTTAACATGACAGACCCATTTGATCATCAAATCGTCGCCGTAGGGCAGGGCGAAGCCGAAGACCGGGCGTTGCCGCGGGCGAGGCGAGACATCGAAGTCACCGAACAGGTCTATGACGGCAAGCCCTGTTACGTGCTCAAGGATCCGGTGACGCTGCGATATTACCGCCTGCGGCCGCCGGAGTATGTTATTTGGAAATTACTCGACGGTGAAAATAATCTTGATGACGTACTACATACGCTCGCCGAACGTTTTCCCAACGATAATTACGACCAGCAAGCCGTGATGAGCTTTATGATTATGTTGCGCGGGGCGAATTTACTGCATGTGCCCGGCGAGACACAGACGGATTATCTGCTCGATCGAAAAAAGAAACTGACGCGCAGCATATTTACGCGCATACGACAGGAATTTTTATTTTTCCGCATTTCGCTGCTCGATCCGGACAAACTATTGGAATGGCTGCATCGGCATCTGGGCGGTTTCATTTTCAGTCGGTTAGCGGCGATATTGGTAATGGTTTTAATGGCGGGCGCGGTTTATTTGCTGCTCGACAACATCGATAAACTCGGCGAACGGCAACCCTTGTTAAGTTGGATTAACCTGTTGTATCTGGGACCGGCGCTGCTGGTGATTAAGTTTATCCACGAGTTCGGTCACGGCCTGACCAGCAAGCACTTTGGCAGCGAAGTGCATGAAATGGGCATTTTGTTTCTGGTATTCATGCCGTGTTTTTACTGTGATGTGTCGGACGCCTGGATGGTTCCCAGCAAGACGCGTCGAATGTGGATTACGGCGGCGGGCATTCTGGTCGAACTTACCCTGGCGGCACTGGCGACGTATGTATGGGCGATTACAGAACCCAAAACCATTATCAATCAGTTTGCGCTGAATGTGATGATAGCGGCCAGTCTGAATACATTATTGTTTAATGGTAATCCGCTGCTGCGTTACGATGGGTATTACTTTCTTATGGATTTGATGGAGATTCCCAACCTTAAAAGCAAGTCCAGCCAGTATCTATGGTACCTGCTGCAACATTATGTATTGGGTGTTGAGGAAGCGACCCCGCCGGCCGATGTGAAAGGACGTGAGCCGGGCATATTGATTTATGCGGTTTGCAGTACATTGTATCGCTGGTTCATAATGTTTGCGATTGTGTCGATGGTTTGGCATTTTCTGGATCCCTATGGCTGGGGTGTGATTGGGGCGGTGATGGCGCTGGGGTGCATTTATTCGTCCCTTATCAAACCCTTGGGGAATTTTGCCCGGTTTGTATTCAAGCAGCACCATCGGTTGCATATTCGTCTGGCGACGGCCGCAACGCTGGTGGTATTGACAGGCGGCTTGATCTATGGCGTATTGATTCTCGACGTGGAGCAGAGCGTCGAGGCACAGTGTATTCTGCGGCCGAGTAATATCCAGCGGCTATACGTCGCCCAGCCCGGCTTCATCGACCCTGAATTAAATCCTCGATGGATTCAGGATGGCCAGCATGTCAACAAGGACGATGTGCTGCTGGTGTTAAGTAATCCGGAACTTGTTACTCGGCGGGATGAATTAAAATTACAGCGGGATCAGGCAAATGAACAGTTGCGTCTGGCCCGACAGACGAATGCAACCGATGAGGCCGCCAGGTTGGAAAAACGTCTTGATGGATTACAAGCCCGTTTTGAACGGGCCGAGAAGCACGTTCAGGATTTGACCATTCGCGCTCCGCGCGATGGCGTGGTGCAACTGTTGACGACGGAACCGTTGGAGGTGATGCAGGGACGTTTTTTACCGGTGTCGACGGCGTTGTTTGCGGTGTATGAGCCGGGGAAATTCGAGGCGGTGGCTGCGGTTAGCGAACGCGACATCGGTGATATTGCACCCGAACAAAGGGTGCAAATCAAGCTTTGGCCTTTTGATGATGAGGAACTGGAAACCAAGGTCGAGGTCAAGCCGCCGGATCCGGTGCGGCGAATGAGCAGTCCGGCGTTTTCCACGGCCTATGGGGGTGAAGTGTTGACCATGCCGGCGGAAAAAGCCGAGGACACGGTTATTCCCGCCATAAATACCTACGAAATTGAATTACCCATTAACCATGTTGATATGCGCTTACGCGACGGCATGATTGGACGAGCGAAGTTTATTATTCAGGAGCGCACGCTGGGCGGGGCGATTTACCGCTGGCTGATGCGGACACTGGCGCTGGATTTCAAGCTTTAACCTTAACGGTTTGCGAGCGGAAAGACAATAATCCCAAGCCCAGACTCATAAGGGTTAAAGTCGTCGGTTCGGGTACGATAGGGGTTTTATCGTTAATAAAGGTTTCACTGCCGCCGTCGGCGAAACCCTGTACGTGAATGCCGATGCGCATATTGCCTTCATTTAAAGCGTTAATGACATCATTGAGAGTCATACCACTCGTTAAATAGAAGAGTAATCCTAAATATTCATTTGGATTCACGCCGTTGGGTTGGACGGGGCTTTCCGAATCAAAAGATAATCCGGGCGTCTCCGTAAAAGCCGGGACGAGGTTCTTCCCGCGCGGCAATTTCGGCGGAGATGCGCCCTGGCCAAAATCCACGCCGGGACCTTCAATGGTGTGGTTGATACCTGCTAACAGGGCCAATGTATCTTCATAATAAATATCCGTGATTGAGGCCGGCAGGGGATTGAAGGCTGTGTTGGAAAAGCTGAATAGCACCTGATTCGCAGCAGGGCTGCTCACTTCAAGAGATAATTGCTCTTCACCCGTGGCCGCATTTGCAGGATTGGATGATTCGTCGGGTATTACCTTGAAGTCGTAGATATATGCCGCCTGAGTCATTCCAACAACGCTAAGCAATATCCCAATAACGATAGACAGATTCCGTATGCTCATCTCTACTCTCCTGTTCTCCATGGAACAATGGTTACTTGAGCGGCATGGCGAGGCCGCGTTTATTAATTCTATAAATTGTTAAGTGAACCGGCAAAAATTCGGGAGGGAAAAATATTGCGATAACTCTTTTATTTTTCGGACGTTACCTATTTGTATCGACAAGGGGAAATAGATAAAGTATAATAAAGAGACCAAATGGCCTTAATGGGTCCGGGGGCGAATGGTATCGACCGGACGAGTTGAGGTTCAGGTGGCGTGCCCAGGATGTCGGTTGGCCTGGTTAATC
>JAFGBA010000214.1 GCA_016933395.1 Sedimentisphaerales bacterium
TATAATAAGTGCTTTTGGTTTATGAAAATTCAGGAATTTTTTAGCCTTTGGCTTCGTTAAGCCGATGTGAAGTCAGGTATGCAACGGTCTGTTACCGGCATCACAACTTATCTTTATTAATGCCGTAACAGTCGGGGCTTTCTATTGGAAGGTGTTTCAGGCAATATTGTAACGGAGTTGCCGTTTACTACTCAGAAAGGAGTACAAGGTATGTTAAAAATGCAGTTATCAGTGCTGGCAGCGTTGTTGGTGCTGGGCACGCTGGTGATGCCGGCCACGGCGTCGGAGCAGGAGCTGCGAACGGAGTTGCAGCAGGCGCAGGATCAAATCCGTCAGTTGCGGGCTGAATTGGACGAGGTCAAGCAGCTTCGCGCGGAGCTGCAGCAACTGAAAGATCAGGGAACGTCTTATCAGGCCGAAATGGCCCAAGCTCTTAAGGATATTCCCGCCGCCAGTGAAGGCGCTGAAAGTGGAACGCTTATTCTTCCGGCCGGTTGGTCTATCAAGCCCTATGGCTATGTCAAGCTTGATGCGATTTGGGATGATTCCAAAGGATATATTACCGATGGAGACCTAAGCTTTTGGGCTTATCCTGAAAATACGACGACGCGAGCGGATCACACTTTTGCCGTCACCGCGAAACAGACCCGCCTGGGAGCGATTGTCACCGCGCCCAACATTGGCGACGCCAAGGTGCGCGGCGTTATTGAGACAGATTTTTATGGTACTGGCGCGCAAAACAAGGCAGCTTTACGGATGCGGCGCGCGTTTGGCGAAGTGACCGGTCCTGACTGGATGCTGTTATTCGGGCAGGAATGGGAAATCATTTCTCCGCTATTCCCCGATGTTTTTAACTTCTCTTATGGCGGCGCTATGGGCAACGCCGGTTTCCGCCAACCGCAGATTCGTTTTGATCGCTGGTGGGATATGGATGATTGCCAGCTAAAGGCGCAGTTTGCCGTGCAGCGCGAAATTAACACTCAGGGCACAATAGGGTCCTATGACAATGGTACGGATGGCGGTCCTTCCTGTTTGGCGCGCGTGGGCTTCACTATGCCCAGTTGCATGGTGTCAGGCAAGAAGATGACCTTTGGCGTCAGCGGCCACTATGGTCGGGAAGAAGTTGATACCGACATTAATGACCGTGATTTGGACGGCAATTACACCGAGTCTCGCGCCGGTCAGGATGAAAAAGTGCATACCTGGTCCATCAATGCCGATTTCGCGTTCCCCATCGCCGATTGGCTGGACTTCAACGGCGAGATGTTCGCCGCTGAAAATTACGATGCCCACGAAGGCGGCGTCTATCAGGGCATTCGCCAGATGACTAACGCCAGCACCGCTCCGGGGCGTCTCGATGAAATCGAAACCATGGGCGGATGGGGCCAGTTCACCATTACGCCTTGCCCGGAATGGAAGTTCAATGTTGGTATGATGGTCGATGATCCGCAAAATGCCGGCATCGACGACGGCATGCGGGCACGGAACACGATATATTACGCCAATGGCCGGTATTTCTTCAGCAAATATCTATGGACCGGTCTGGAAGTGATGTACTTTGACACCCAGTACAAGGGCGCTCGAATTGACGACTACTATGATGGTGACAATCTTCGTCTCCAACATTCCTGGGTGCTGCAATTCTAAAGAGAACAGCTTGAGGCGAGTCTTAATTTGTAAAAAAAACCGGTCGTCCCATACAGGACGACCGGTTTTTTAAAATGGCAATACGTTATTTGCTTGTAGTTTATGTTCTATGGCGCAAGCTGTTTGCGGTATTCTTCTCGTAAATCTTCAATCGTTTTTAAAATAGCGGTGATTTTTATATCATCAACATTTTTATCCATGTTGATGCAACATAAGCCGGTGAGGTAGGGATTTTCCGCGTCATGCACCAGGCGTTTGATGATGGTGCGCACTTCATCGGGTGATTGGCCGATTAACTCCACCGGACTAAGCCGAATATTAAAGAAGGCGTGAGGCAGATATTTGCGCAGCATGGCCACATCGCCGCCCCAGCCCACGTCCAGAAAATCCAAATGCGGTAGTTTGGCGTAGGATGCGGCGAAACGATGCGGATCGGCGCCACAGTAGTGAACGCCGAAGGGGCGATGCCGTTTCGACCACTCCGCATCGATGTTAAGAAGAAACTTTTCGTACATATCCGCTGAAATCATTGTATGCGAACATTCTGAATGCAAAAAGACCGGTTTTTGCAGATGTCTCACCGTGCGATTGACCGAAATGCTGCTGGTTCCCGTTTGCTCGGTAATGCCTTTTACAAACGTTTCAATGACTTGTCCCAGTTTATTAAAGGCCTCTTGCGATTCTTCCGGCTTTTCAAATAAGTCAATAAAAACGGATTCGCCCCGCAGATCCATCGCCAGATTCAAGATGCCTGACCAGTTTACATCACCCACGACGCTTCCGTGTTGTTGCTTAAGGGCGTCAGTAAGTTTGACAAATCGCTTAAAAGACTTGCTTTCGAATGCGCCTTCAACGTCAATTGTCAATTTATTTTGATGGGCGGGAATCACCTGAGGCGGTGTGTCATCGTTATATTGTACTTCGCAACCCAGCATCTCTGAAATCAGGTAACCCGCCGCCAGATGCACCGGACCTAGTTGGGGCAATAAGCAATTGTGATCTTGGCCCATGCCGTAATCGCCCCAGCGTTCATAAAGGCCTTTTTCCATTTGTTGCTCAACTTCGACCCGTTTGGCGGGGTGATAGAAAAAATCCTTGTCAAAGGTAATTCCGCAGCGGTCATTCCACCATGACGGTGCGAAAACAAAGTCCGTTGGCAGCAGTCTTTTACCCAGTAAATCATTGTAGAAAAAATTATTTTTCATGGATCGTGTCATGATTACTCTCTTTTTAAAGTCGGCGTCTGTTGTGAAAGATCATTCGAAGTTCCATCTTTAGTATGATAAGAGGCTGTTTAACGATTAAACTCCAGATGGTATCTTACCAAAAACCTTTCTGCAACAGGTATTAAACCTGACTAATACTATCTCAAAAAAATGCTTAGACGACAAGGTGATTTATGGAAAAAGTAATTACGAATATAGAAGCTATGATGCGAGCGTCATGCAATCAGGCGGATTTTCCCGCCCAAGGACGCCATCAGGTTGACATAACCGGGAAAAGTGACGTTTATCGCCTCGGCGGTGTCTATGGCGGTTTTTCCTTCCAAGGCCATACCCGCCAGGCTGAGCGCCATAACTATGCGATGGTCATCGTGGCCGTTCACTTGGGCCGAATGCAGCTTACTCGGTGTAATCGTCAATCCGTCGGGATGTTCCTCGATTATAGCGCCAAATTTTTTTAGTTCTCCGGCCATGACGGCGATGCGATCAGTTTCTTTAAGTCTGGCCTGAGCGACATTATAAAATCGCGTGGAATCCTCCGCAAAACACGCCGTTGCCGCCAAAGCCGGCAGGGAATCAGGGACGGCGTTCAAGTCAAATTCGCCGCCGTTTAGCCGTCCTTGCTTGATAATAACGTTATTGTTAATCACTTGAATGTCAGCGCCCATTTGTCGAAGAATGTCCACGACAGCTTTGTCGCCCTGAGCATCAGTGAAGTCCAGACCTTGCAGCGTGATTTCTCCATCCAGTATCGCCCCGGCGCAAAAAAAGAACGTCGCCGACGAAAAATCCGCCGGAATGCGTTTGGTGAATGCCTGGTAATGTTGGCCGCCTTGAATATCAAACCAACTCATATCATCGCTGCGCCGATAAATGATGCCCTGTTCATCGAGGTAACGCAGGGTGATTTCGACGTAAGGCCGTTCGTTTAGTAGAGTGACATTGATCCGCGTATCGGTTGGCGCTAATGGCGTGTTAAACAGTAATGAGCTGAGATATTGACTGGTGACGGCGGCGAGGGTGGTTTCCCCTCCGACCAGTTCGCCCTGCACTACCGCCGGTGCTTTATCGTTGCGGCGCGTGCTCCAGGCCTTGGCGCCCAGGTCGGTCAGGCTGTTCAGCAAAGGTCCCACCGGTCGATTACGTATCTGGGCGTCGCCGGTAAACACCGCTGCGCCGCCCGCCCGCAACAATGCCGCGGATCCGAGAGCAAATCGCAGGGTTGTGCCGCTGTTGCCGACGTCGATAACATTGGCGGGAATCGTAGGTTGGCCCGCGAATCCTTTAATGGTCCAGCAAGTGTCATCACATCCGATTTGTGCACCAAGAGCACGATAGCACGTCACCGCGCTGCGCGTGTCGGCGGAATCCAATGGTGCTTCGATGCAACTTTCGCCTTTCGCCAAAGATGCCATGGCCACTGCGCGTATCGTGTGCGACTTGGAGCCTGGGATGGCGACCGTACCTGATAGCGAAGATTTTTCGGCGATTAATTGCATGATGGGTCTTGATGAATCAACGGGAATACCATTCGCTGCGCTGTTGCCACTGGCTGGAAAAAATCTGGAAATCATAACGGTCCAGCCGACCGTCACTGTTAAGGTCTTCGGGCAGCCCTGGAACGTTCGATAGGGTAATCACGCCGTCGTGAGTCTGCCAGCGGTTCCAGGTTTGTAAAAAGTGCTCCAGATCTCGCACATCCACCAATCCATCCGCATTGAAATCCGCCTGAAATTGATCGCCCTGCCAGTTGTCTTGCTCGGTGGTGAAGGCCAGGGCATACGTTTCCTGCTCAAGCGTGGCGGCCTGCTTCGTAGCGGCTAGCACCACCAGCACCGGCCGCAGTTCCCGTTCGGCAAGATAATATATGTGCTGCAAGTTATCATTGGTGCTGTCGGAGATATCCAGTAGTTCCACCAACTCCCCTGTATTGTCCATTGCCCAGAGTTCCAGCGTCAAGTGAGACAAAGGCTGCGGGGAGAACAAACGATCTTCCTGATAGTGGCGATACCAGCATAATGTTGCCTTGATTGCCTGACCGGCGGGAACCGTAATACCCAAATCGTAAATCCGCACCGAATCCGGCGCGTTAGGTTCAATAGCAACCGTATTGAAATCCCAACCGGTGGGCATGGGTAAATTAGGCTCGAAGCGCCCGGCCTCAAAGTATGCAAAAGCGTTCCGCGCATTGACGAGACCCGCGCCTTGCAGGCAGTCCAGTACTGCCTCATGGTCATCATCCTGTCCGGGGGCGCCTTTATGCCAACCCGCGAGTTTATCGGCGCTATTGAGAATTAATGCCTTGATAACCCGCGGATCATCACCATTTTCGTAACCATACAGGCGAGCGGCGTCTATCAGCAATGCGGCAATCCCTGCAACCTGCGGAGCAGCATAACTGCTATAGCCAACGCCTTCCGTATCGATGTTATAGCTGAATGTATCAGCCAAAGATGGGCTGACCATAATGCCCGGTGCGATGCAGTCGGGTTTGGCCCGGCCATCCTTGGTAGGGCCGAAACTGCTCATTGTCTGGGTCGGCGGTCCAAAATACGCCAATCGTTGTGGGATAGCTCCTAATCCGCAGGCCGAACCCACACTAATGACGTTGTAACCACTGGACGGATGGGTAATATCTCTACTGTTGCCGCATCCGGCGACGACGGTACAATTTTGCCGCTGGACCACAGCGTCGATACCACGCTGCCACCATTGGCTGATAAAATCACTGCTTTCACTGCCCCAACTGATGGAGACCACATCCGCATCAATTTCCCTGGCTTCTCGTGCTAATATGCTGTGAAAAATAAACCAGTTGGCTTCATATACATCGAACGCCGCATCCGGGACAATGCCATGATAGCTGAATCCTCCCAATTGATCACACCAGGCATTGGGATCGTTGCCGAAAAGGATGCCGGCAATGGTACTGGCATGATGGGAATAACCTGGGACCGCATTCGGAGCGTGAAACAACTCTCCCAAGCGGCCGGCGGCAATAGCGTGGTGCTCAACATCCGGCATAAATGCCATAATACCTTCTGGACCAATAGCTTCCGACAATTCCACCAGGGCAATACGGGTCGCCCAGCCTGTTAATTCACTGTGTTGTTGTTGTAAATGACGGACGCCGATACGATCGAGACAAAACGGCTGGATCGACCCATTTGCAGCCCATATCTCTGTTTTTGGCAGGAGAATGAATCCTAAAGCGGCGAGTAGCAGTAGTGTAAGTTTATATTTCAAAATACGTTACATTCCTCTGAATGTCCTAGGGCCGGCTATTCCATCTCCCTGCGATCCAGTATGCTTATCGACTCTATCGTACCTCAACATTCGCATGAATACTACAAAAAAGCGGTTTGTTGGTCATTCGAAACAGGGAAAGACATCAGATTTATTTCAAATTCGTTTCTTCGGTCAGAACAGAGCAACAATTTGATTGGACCTTATTGCAACAAGAGTTACAATCCGAAGCAATGAATAGAAAACTGATTATTCACGATATTTCCATGACGCTTGAGGAAGGAATGCTGACATATCCCAAAGATGTTCCTTATCAGCGTCGTTTGCAAAGGTCTATCAGCAGGGGGGATACATCAAACGTGTCGGAATTTACCACTACCGCCCATATCGGTACCCATGTTGATGCCCCAAGGCATTACCTCAACGATGGTTACGGTGTAGACCAGATTCCGTTGGAATCGCTCTTCGGGCCGGCCTATGTACTGGATTGCCGGGGTCAAAAGGCGATAACAGCAGCTTTCCTGGCGGACAAACTGCCAATTAATAAAAAGGTTGAACGGTTGCTACTAAAGACCGATAA
>JAFGBA010000215.1 GCA_016933395.1 Sedimentisphaerales bacterium
TATATGGCCTGGGGTGTCAACAATAACCAGTGGTGGGGAGAGGGGGAGATCAAGTTTTATATCGACGGCGACAAGGACTTTCCCACCATCTGCGGAACAGGAACGGAGGATTATTTCTGCGGGTCGTATAACTTTGATGTAAATGGCAAATATACTGAATTTTCCACGCCTTACGCGGGTTTTCGGCCCTATCTTCCCGATGGGCTATATAGAGCGCAATTACGGTTTGACATGTATCGCTGGCATGTCACGGACCCGATTCGTTTTGAGAAAGACCTGAAAATCACCATCCAAGCCCTGGGCTGGCGCACGGGTTGCAAACGCTATCTACCGCTACAGGATGATATTGCCTCGGTAGCTTTCTGGTACCAGACATTGCCGGCCACACCTTTTCCAAAACTACCAGGTCGAGATTATCTGGAAGTTATCTGAGAATATTAAACATATTCTTTGTGGTTATGTTTAAGGGTAAAATAATCCTTCCAGGAAGTGGAGGATTTCGCTGAAAACCGGTTTCATTACCTTAAAGACTTTATAAATATATACTTAAATATATGCCTAGTTCCCTAAAGGAAACTGGGCATATATTTTATTTGTTGTTTTATGATATTTCGGATATATTTAAAAAAGAGATTATAAGTTATATTTGCTTTACCGGCATTTTACTATAAGCCTATAATTTAACAAGACATACAAACGACAAATCCCGGCCATTCAAAATATTTTTGAGGTTGTTATGCTATTAACCAATGGAGATATCGAACATCAGGGAGCCGATACTCACAACATTAAAGGTGCGGTATTGCATCTAGTCGTCATATTGTTTTTCGCAGGATGTACGCAAGGGGCGACGACTTTGGATAGTTATTACGCGCACACCCGGCATGAAGATGAGTTTAGTGTTATTGCCCCATGGTACGAAGGACTCAACGGGCAAATTGATGCACGGCTGCGAATCGCGGCCGAGGTAATGAAACGCTACCCTTGGGTTGATACCGAAAAAGCCGTAATGGCCGCTCCGGATTTTATCTATAATTCGCATTGGAGTATTAAGGAGGATGGCACCATCCTCATTCCACCGACCAATGACTGGATGTGCGGCGATCTGAGCCAGCGGGCCTGGAGCATTATCCGAGGACTAACAGGATATTATGCCTATTCAGGCGATCCGATGGCGTTTTTGTATATTCCATTGATGGCCGATTACATATTGGATTACGGGCAAACTCCGGCTGACCATCCGTGGCCCAATTTCCCCATCAGCACTCCCACCCGCGGCAAGGCCTACGGAAAATGTGACCCGCAAGCACGAAACCAACTGGATTTATGCGCCATGGTTGGTACGGAAATGGTGCGGGCTTACCGGCTGACGGGAACACAGCGTTATCTGGATGCGGCCAAGCACTGGGGCGACCTGTTTGCCGAAAAGGCACAACTGGACGATCCGACGATTCCACCGTGGAATCGATATGTGGATCCATCAGTGGTCGATTGGTCGGATGAGTTGACGGGCAGCGTGGCACTGATTTTGGAGTTTCTCGATAGCCTGATAGACCTGGGCTATACCGGCGAAAACGACAAAATTGTGACAGTACGAGATGCAGGCGTGCGGTTTTTGCGTGAACAGATGCTTCCGCGCTGGCTGGAAAATGATACGTGGGGACGGCAGTACTGGGACTGGGATAATCCGGTGCAGTGCGGGATTACGTCGATGATCGCGGATTATATCATCATCAATCGCGATGAGTTTCCTAATTGGCACACGGATATGAGGAATATTATGGCATTGGTGATGCATCGCAATGGGGCTGATCCCTATTCTCACGGTAATATGTACAGCGGTGCGTGGGCGTTTCCGGAATCGTGTACGTGTTGCGGGACGTCGTTGTCGTATAACCAGTACACGGCCGCACCGACGTATTTGCGGTTGGCGCAGGCGGCGGATGATGAATGGGCGCGAGAAATCGGCCGGCGGATGCTGATTATGGCGACGTACGACAGTGAAACCAATGGGGTGGTGAAAGACGGGCTTTTTGGCGAGTCGGTGGCGACGGGTGAGTGGTCGAACCTGGCGCATCCCTGGCCACTGTGCCAGTTGGTTGAAGCGATTGGTTTGGCGCCGGAGCTATTTGCGCCTAATCGGGAAAATCACATTGTCCGCAGCAGCGCGGCGGTGACGCACGTGGTTTACGACGAAGGACACATTGCTTACCAAACATTTGCGAAGCCTGGTAAACGTATCGAGGTATTGCGGCTGGCATTCACTCCCGAGAAAATTACCGCTGATGGTGAGGTTCTTAAACGCCGCCAGACACTTGATGCCAATGGTTATACAGTGCAAGCGTTGGGGAATGGCGACATTATTGTTCATATTCGTCACGACGATGCAACAGATATCGTTATTGAAGGCGATGATCCACAAGAAGTAATCAACGAAGAAAAACTCACATACAGTGGTTCCTGGCAGGTGACAAATAACTCATCATACAAAGATGGTGTGGTGAAGGTAACACAGGAAGTTGGAGCCACTGTGAGTTATGCATTTACAGGTAACCAAATACGTGTCATTGGCAACGTCGGTCCGGATGGCGGATTAGCGGATGTATTCATCGACGGCGAAAAGCAACTTACCTTGATTGATTTTTGGAATCCCATCCGGCGATATCAGCAAGTCATATATTCGTGCAGCGGCCTGAGCAATACAAAACATGAGATTAAACTTGTCGCCCATGGAACCGGCAATCCCCTTAGCAGCGGCAATTTTGTGAATATTGATGGTCTGCAAGTTTCCCAAGCAACAGGCGAAGCAGGTTACGGCGTCGGTGGGGGACCGACAGGGCCACAACGCATGATTTTCGGATATCCAGAACGTCATGACTATATCGACCATGCGGGCAACGCCTGGCGACCGGCGACGGAATTTGTGATTCGCAGCGGTTATGGTCACGATACCGTGAAGCAATCCTGGTGGACAGACAGGCGGAGCATGTACATTGGCAACACGGACGATGAGGTGTTGTACCGTTACGGCGTGCATGGAGAAGAATTTTGGGTGAACCTTACCGTGGCGCCGGGGCGATACTGTGTTACGCTAAAATTTGCGGACACACCGTTGCATCCCTTTTTGGAACGGGATGCGTATGGGAGGCGCATAACACATACCGTGACCACAGCA
>JAFGBA010000216.1 GCA_016933395.1 Sedimentisphaerales bacterium
CGGCGGCATCTGCAACATCCGGCCGACGATTCGCGGCACGTTCGATTCGATTAATGATGGGTACGACCCGACGGTCAACAGCGTCGAGGTGGCGGCGGCGGCCGGGTCGCGCCTGCGGAAAAACGTGCAGAAGAACGCCACGGTGGAGAAGGTCGGCAACGTGGCCCCTTCGCCGAGTCTGACCGAATACCTCGACGTCGCCACGGGGCAGGTCAATACCCGCATCGACGGCGGCTCCATAGGCCAGATTGATGGGACGAGTTTGAATTTTGATTCCGAGCAGGCGGATGAAGGTTTGTTCCTCAAGGACAACATCGCCGCGACGCCGGTGAAGGTGACCGTGATTCAAAAAGCATCAAGCTCGCAGATCGTCTTCATGGTCCCCGATGGCGAGGTCAGCGCGGAGAGTGCGTACTTGCTGCTCCGCCGCCGCAACAAGACCGATGGCCCCATCGTCGAAGGCCAAAGCGAGACGATGGAATTCAACCCCGCATCAGTCGCGGTTTGAGGATGACACGTTACTATACAAACTGCTGATCATTTCTTTTTCGGGAAATGAGCCGGGCATAAGGGGTTTAAACGTCGCCCCTTATGCCTTTTTTATAGAACCTGATTTCAGGATTGCATTTCGACGGGAAACAGGGTATCCTATAGTTTAGTTGCAGGTTCCCCCCCGTCAGGCGGTTTCCCCCCCGGCTGTCTGACATCCTGTAACTTTTTTTATGTCCGCTTCGCGGCAGGTTCTGCAAGAACCGGGTTCCCTACGATTCCAAAACGGAAAGCCCTGTGGGGTAGGCGGTATGTGGAGTATCAGGGACGCCAGGATTCAGGTCGGTTGCAATTGCAACTGTAATGGTACGCCCGGGGGAATCTACTAATATGTCTTAGCGGTGATGAAGGCGATGACGCGGTTGTCGATGCAGTATTAGGGGGAGTGAGGGTAAAAGCCTTCGTTACGGATTCTACGGCGTAATCCATTGGTAAGAGCCGCGAACCGGGATGAGTGCGGGTTTCACGAAAGGTTGAATGGCCGGATCGGGGTCGAGGGGGTCGGGTTCGATGCGGGAGCTGTCTCGGAGATTAAGTTCGTCCAGGGAAACGGCCATACCGTAAAGTTTGGTTTGCTGGCTGAGTTTAAGGCGGTGGGTGGTGAAGATCATGCCGTGGATTTCGCCGTTGTAGGTATCTGTTTTCGTGCCGTAGCCGGGTTCTCCCGGCATGCTCAGGTCCGTGTTGATTTCCGCTTCACTGACAGCGCGGTCGATCTTGATTTCAAATTCCCCGCCGCGGATAATAAGGGCCGGATAATCGGTGCGGGCGGGCCGCCAGTTGACGGAAATTTCCACCGCGCTGTCGTTTGTGGGATTAACTAAAACAAGCGTGCCGATAATGCGGCATTGCTTGATAACGACTTTATTGCCCGAGCAGTTCATCAGATACACGCCGTCAGCATTGGCGGCGCCGTAGGGATTGCTGGTGGGGCTGAGGACTTTGGCGAAAATTTCATTCTGGTAGGGAATAACGGTGGCCAAAGGAGCGTAAAAATCATAGACGCTCTGGCCGGTGGGCAGGCCCAGAGGGTCGGCGCCTTCGGTAATGACGCCGGAGATGTTGGTTTGGTCGGCGATGGCGCCGACGGCGCTAACGTCGCCGTAAATCCATGTATCTCCACCTGTTTTGGTGATATTGTTATTGGAAAAAATGTCGCCTTGGATGACGGCGTGGTTTTCTATTTTTAGTAAGTTACCCGCGACGGCCCGGTAGTCGAGAAAATCCATTTTGGTGCTGCGGGCCTCGACTTGCAGAGCACGGGCGGCATCGCCGACCGTTGCGGAACATTGCAGGATAACGGGATCAGAAGGATTATCCGCCAGGTCGCCGTCATCCGGGTCCGTACCGGTAACCGAATAGACCGCCTGGCCGACGGCAATATCGGTAAGCCATTCGCCGTTAGGGAGTATGGTGCGCCAGTTATCGTTGCGATGCGTGGCCCAAAGGGCGTGGCGCAGGCCCAGTTGCGCGTGGATTTGCGCCTGTTCGATCTGACGGGCAGCGCGGGCGTCCTGGCGGGCGCGAATGAGCAGGCGGCTCAGGCCCACGGTGATGATGACCAGCACCAGGGCCGTCGCTAACGTCAAAACGTAAATGCTGCCCTTGGGTTTCATTTTAATTTCCAACCGCGGATTAAATCGATAATACATTTTTTTATCCGCAGATTACGCAGATTGACGCAGATTTTTTAATTTTTACTTTGAATCTTTGCCTTTTATCCGGGTTCAGAGTCGCGGAATCTATTATCTATTCGACCATTACTTCTTTTTATTATTTATTTATTTATGTTTCCGTATCGTCGATCATATCGTCAGGGACATCAACAAGGATATATATCTGGCGGGCGATTTCGCGTTCACCGCGTTTAATGGTAATCGTTACGCGTTTGACGCCCTGATCGTTGTCATCGCCGAGCACCTGTTCAAAGTTGGCGGGACTAACATGCTCGACGGTAACAGTGCGGGTAAGACCCGTGTAGCGGCTGAGTTCTTCGCCTTCAGGATTTTGGGGCGGCGTGGCGGTCCATTCATCGTAGTCGTCAACATCGTCGAAATTTTTACGCGGAGGGGATTCCAGTCGACCAATGCCGTCATCGGGAAATTGGGGATCGACATAGGGATGAACCTTGATTTCCTTGATCATTTCCAGGGCCAGTTCGGCGGCGAGGTCCTGGTCGATGGTGTCCTGCCCCGCCCGGCCGAGGTTGCCGTAAAGGGTCATCCCCGCGGTAAAAAGCACCGCCAGCAGAACGGCCGCGAAGAGAACCTCGACGTAGGAGAAGCCGTGAGCTGAATGGCATATTAACTTGGGCATGGTTTTTATTGGCGGGTCATGGACCCGCCCTGCAATATAAAAGGTTATTCGGTTACCTGGGTTATTTCACCGCTTTTTTTCACCTGAATGGCATTGGAGCGTTTGCCGCAGCGTAATCTGATGTTCGCCTCGGCTTCGGTTAAACCTAATGCATCAAAGGTGATTTCATAGTCCACATTAAAACCGGAAAGAATGATCTGGCGAATGTGATAATCGTTGAGGGCGACGTTTAACGGTTGATGGGTTTCCGGATCGATCACATCGGCCGCGGCGTATTGGCAGGTTGCCGGTGTAAAACTGACGGTGCGGTCGCCCTGATCCCGGATGGCGGCGGTGCGAACCAGGAGCAAATCGCCCAGCACGCGGTCAGTGGCGCTGCGAAGCCAGGCGGCCTCCAGGCTGCTGCGTAAGGAAATAGCGGCGATGGAAGCCAGGATAGTGAGGATCACCAGGGCCGCGACCACGTCAATAAGGGTGAAGGCTGACCGGTTTGTTGTTGCGGCGGATGTCATGAATTATCTGCTAAATAGTTCCTTTATTTTTGCTATAATACCACCGCTTTTATTGACTTTCGTTACCTCTTCTTCTTGGCCTCCAAGCAACTCCTTTTGTTCGATTTCAGGTTGTTGGGGCAGCTCGGCGTATGCGAGAGGATTGGTTAGTTCGATGGTGCGGACAAGCGTGTTGACTTCATCTGCGCCCTGGCGAAGATACAGACGTAAAGCAAAAAGGACGTCGCCGTCTTCCCCGATTTTTCCATCTTTATTGATGGTCTGGTATTGCAGAGCAAAAATGTTCACATCGTCAGCAAGGATGATTGGTGAAGCGGCGTTAACCTGTCGACAGAAGGTTCCGGAAGGTTGGCCGTCCCAAGTATAGGTAATATTATCTGCGCCCGAAGTAAAGGTAAACTGGGTATCAGTAAACGTAGTAATATCATTCAACCGGGAAAGATCATCGGTGATAATTTGGACCAGATGCTGTTGCTGTTGCAACTCGGTGACCGTCAGCCTCGCCTCACCGGTGCGCTGGGAAAAATGGACCATGGCCACGCCGACCGCACCCACGACCAGCGTCAGCAACAACATGCCGATCATGACTTCCATGAGGGTGAAGCCGCGTCGGCTGTTTATGTTGTTAGCGACAACATTTTGCATGGCGAAAGCGAATAAAAAGGGGGTCTCGTACCGGGTTGTCCGATACGAGACCCTGGGCCTTGCGCTGCACCTGTTTAAACCGATGGAAATAAAGGGTTTTCCTAGTAATTGACAAATTTCACACCGTCGGCGCCCGTGGCGTTGGCGTCCACATTGGGAATAATCTGGCCGGTGGCGGTGCTGTAAATCCAGCCGGCGTTTTGCGCCAGCTCCGGGACTAGAGCGGTGGCGTCGGTGACAACATGCACGCCGTCATTGCCGGCTTTAGCGCCGACAGTTTGTTTGGGGAACGACGCCCGTAAATATGGCCCGAACGGGTGGGCGGCGTCTTTGGTGGTACTGGCGGCGCCGGCGCTGTCGGAATATTGCAGTAATTGATTTTTAAATGAGCCTTCCGAATCCGGGCCGCTGCCGCCGTCATCATTGTGGCCGGGGAAGACGTTATTATGTTCGCCATAATACCAGTCGATGGCGTTGCGAAGACTCTGTAAGTTGGCGCGCAGGGCGGCTTCTCCGGCGTTTTTGCTGCCGGAACTGATACGCGGAATAGCTATTGCCGCAATAACCCCCAGGATGACGATAACGATAACCAGTTCCACTAAGCTGAAGCCTTTGCGAGAGGTCGGGTAGCTCTGCATCTTTTTACTCCTGAAAAAATGTGACAAATAGAACCGTCAATTCTGTTCTGCCGTGCTGTTATCTGCATCGGCAGAAAACGATGGTTGTTTCGCGGGATTTTCGGAAGCAGGGTGAATTTGTGGATTATCAGGAGGCGTCACATCCAGCATAATCCGCACAACCTGTTCTTCAAAGCTCACGATCACATTATCGGACTCAATGCGTATTATCGTGATGTCGCCCAGTTTATCGCCTTCGGCCACTACCTGGCCGTTCAACATGGCCCGATTGTTGCCCGGCTGAATCAAGGTGCTTTGCAGGCACAGGGGAGGAAGTGTGGGTTTTGGGGGCATATTGGTTTGCGAGGAAATTTTAAATGGCCGGCCGGGTGAAAACAGGTCACGTTCACCAACGGATTGCGAAGATAATTTTTCTTGGGCGTCAGCGGCGAACGCGGATGGTTTTAAGCCTGAGAAACCTGTAATCAGACGTTTTACCAAGGATGGTTGTTGAACGTCGGTTGTGGTTTGGTTATAAGGTTTAACCGTCGGCGGGAGGGTGATGTTCCGACCTGACATTGAGTTTGGGATAACAGGTTGTGATTGCGAAATAACGGGTGATGACGCCGAAGGGGTTTCTTCCGCCGAGTCCGGCGTGGGGCGAGTTCTGTCCCAGACCAAAACCGACAAGGCGATGATCAAGGCCAAAATATACATAAGTCGTGATTTACTGATAGCCGCCATAATATTGCTTACCGTCAGCCTCCATAGGGCGGAGAAAAGATGTCAAATTTTATGCTGATGTTACATTTATTTGCGTCCAGATGATCCTGGTGTGTGATGCTTAACTCGCGCGTTTTGCAATAAGGCATTTCCTGGCGCAGGTCACTGATAAATGCGGCCACTGAAGGGGAAGAACCGGTCAGGCTCAGTTGCACGTCCCAGCGGTAAAAACAGGGGTGCTCATAATGGCCTGTCGGCGTCAGTGTGTTCCATTGCAGTTGATGGCGGGCGAACAGATCATCCAGTCGGGAGATGACCTGATCCTCACCAAGATTTCGCTGCAGGATGTCCTGATGATGCTGCACCAGCGTCGCCAGTACGCTCAGAGCTTCGCCTTGTTGACGCATTTGTTCAAGTTGCGCTTGCGCATCCGTTTTTTGTTGATCAATGGTCTGCCGGTCTTCCTGCTCGCGGGCGATACGCGACTCCAGCGGTTGGATCATGCCCAACCACAAACCCAGCGCCAGTGCAATGGCGAGGACCGGGCCCAATAAATCCACATCAAAAATGCGAGGTTGACGGAGAATCAGCATATTGCACCTCTGGATAAGTCGATTCGCAAATATCGGCCTGAATTTCGAAGTATATCACATCGCCTTGAGCAGTCTGTCGGCGTTGGGTGTGAATTAATTTTGAATTTAAAGCATAAGGGCACTGTTGAATGATGCGATAGAATTCCGCCACGGCGTTATGACGCACCGCGACGGCTTTGATGGTTAATGTCAGGTAATGTTGCATTTCGGACGGCGTCAGCTTTTTAGCCGGCGGTTTTTCCGTAGGTGAGGATGGGGCGTCGCCGGCGGCGTTGTCCAAATGGGTGTTGAACATGGCAAGTGTTTGCGCGGCCGCGGATTTGCCGCTCTTGTCAGACGGAGTATTCTTCGCTTCGATCAAGTGTAATTCCTGAAAATAGACGCTTTCAGGGGTGTATCGGGTAAGATAGGCTAAAATATTTTCAATATTCTGGTAATTTTGCCAGGAATTCACCAGATCAAGACCGGCGTCGGGATCCTGCAGGATATGACTGCTTTGGGCGAGCGATTGGAGTTTGCCTTGTATGCTCTGATATTGTTTGCTGAGAAAACGCGAAGCGGCCGATTCCTTCAGGTAAAAAATATATCGAAAGCCCGACCAGCCCAGCAAAACCGCGGACACCGCCAGCCAGAGAATAATCCACCCGCGCAGGCGTTTACGCCGCATCTGATGCAGGCAGAATTCGTCAGGAATAAGGTTGAGTGTTTTCAATACAGCACTCCCTCCTGCGGATAAGCCAGAGCCAAAGCGGTGGCCCATTGACCGGCAAGAGCGCGGCTGACGGGCCATTGTGTCTGAATATCGTCAAGTAATGGGTGAGTAATCAATTCTACGGGCCAATCAAGCTGTGCGCCAAGCTCATGGGCCAGGCCCGGCGTGTGGGCCCCGCCGCCGCAACAGCGAACGCGGTCAAGTTTCGCCTGTGGATACTCGTTAATGACATAATTGAGGGCGCGGGTAAGGCCTTCAACCAGCAAAGTGATTTCGTCATGCAAGGCGGTGCGCACAGCACGAGCAATTTCCTGCTGAGGCCCTAAAGGCGCAGCGGTTGCTGTGGCGGCGGCAGGAGACGGTTCCGCTCCGGACAAGCCATAAGAACGAATCAGTTGATGAGCCTGAGTGAAATTAACCTGCATGCGAAGGGCGAGAGCGTCCGCCATCACATCGCCGCCAAAGGCAAAAACGCGGGAGAAAACGGGACCTTCATCAAGATGAACCGTCAGCACCATGTGGCGTTGGCCGATGCAAAGGATGGGTTTAAGCAGCGGTGTAGAGTCGTCTGCATCTTGCGGCGAAGTCGTTGACATCGTTTTTGTCAAACGCCATAAGGCCGCCGGCAAGGGTATGACGCCGGCGCATTGCCATCCCCATGTCTGTAATTGGCTCACGCGTTGGCGAATCCAATCGCCATCAGCCGTGACGGCAATCAGTTTTATATTTTCAGGAGTACTCGCTGTGGAAAGGAAATAATAATCTATAATGGCCTTGTCGATATCGAAGTTAATGTGCTGTTTCATTTGCAGGCGGATGGTTTGCATGATCGTGTCCTGCGGCAGTTGTTCCGCGCCGCCCGGCAATGTAATCGGTCGTAAATCCATTTGATCGGCCGGACAGTGAATGATAACCGAAGTGCCGGAAAAACATCCGTCATCACGAAGAGACGCCAGTAAATTTTTAATTTCTTCATCATGATCGTCGGTGTTTTCGGTTGATTCCGTCGATAAAATAGGCGTCGTGTCTTCGAAGACGGTGCGTGGCGACTCCATAGCCGAGAATACGCCGATTTCGCGGCCGCGACGATATAATTGCACCGCGCGCAAACCCGATGTGGCCCAATCAAGGCCGATGGGCGATAATTGCTTTTTCAGATAATTCCAGGGCGCTTTTGTCATAAATCTAACCGGCAATACGGGATAAATCGAACATGGGTAATACCAGCGAAATTGCCACGCCTCCTATAAGCAGGCCCATACAGATTAACAAAATCGGCTCCATGATACTGGTAAGCATGCCCACCTTGGTTTCGTTGATATCATCGAGGTAATCGGCCAACATGCCGGTGACCATGCCGATCTGAGCGTTTTGTTCGCCCGTGTGGATCATCCGCGCCTGGCTGGGCGGAATCAACCGGCTGGCGGAAAAAACTTCGTACATGGTTCGGCCGTTAAGGACATTTTCATGAGCTTGTGTTAGTAAGGTAGTATAAGCCGGGTTACGCGTGGCGGTGCGGGTTAACTCCAGCGTTTCCAGCAGAGGTACAGACGCCTCGGTTAAGAGAGCGATCATGCGGTAGATGCGGGCATTGATGGTGTCGATGATTAGAGCGCCGAAAATGGGTAATCGCAGACTTATCCTCGCCCGCCAGGTTTTGCCGCGCTTGCTGCGGTGAAACAAGACCAATGCCGTGATAATGCCAATCCCCAGTAACAGCGAGATGAACGGATGCGAACGCGTTGCATTGGAGAGGGTCAATAGCAGTCGTGTCGAACTTGGCAATTGGACATTCATATCTGAGAAAACCACGGCGAAACGCGGCAAAACGAAGAAAATCATCAGACAAATGGTGGATATGGCGATACCGGTGAGCATGGCCGGATATATCATGGCGGCGATAACTTTATGCCGCAGACGGGATGAACGACGAGTAAGGTTAGCCAGTCGGGTAAGAATATGCGAAAGCTTGCCCGAGGCTTCGCCGGCGGCGATCATGGCGATGAAGATCGGATCGAAAACGTGATCATAAACACCGGCTGCATGAGCCAAAGAAGAGCCTTCCTCCACCTGCCGATGCAGTTGGCTGATCAAAGCCTGCCAATGCGGGCAGGTCATCTGTTCCGATAAGGATTCCAGCGCCGCCGCCAGAGGAGTGCCTGTTTCCAGCATAATCGCCAGTTGTGAGGTAAAAAATGGCAATTCGCTACGTTTGGCATGGCGCGGATTACCTTCCGTGACCTCTTTACGCCGAACAAATCGTCCTAGCAGCCCGCCGGAAGCCGTGCGGCCGCGAGGCTGAATGTTCAGAGGCGTCAAACCACGACGAGTGAGTTCCGCATAGGCCTCGTCCGCGTCGTCCACCGTAAGGGTGTCCATGATCATCATGCCTCGAGAATTTAATGCTTGATAATCAAACGCCATAACTATGTCGTTTCTTCCACCAGCAGCACAGGTTCAGGTGCAAGAACATCCTCCTGCGTTTCTTCGATAAAACATACGCGCATCATTTCATCAATGCTGGTCAATCCCTGCTCAACACATTTTATCGCCTGTTGGCGGAGGTCCTGCCAGTTTTTCTGTTCCATCAGGTACTGTTTGATGTCATGGCCGCTGGGCCGTTGGATAATCAAATTGCGTAAAGCCCCGTTCATTTCCAATACTTCGCAAACAGCTCGACGGCCCTTAAAACCACTGTCGTGGCAGAGGGAACAACCCTGCCCGCGGTGAAAGGCGCGATTTTTCGATCCCTGCCAGTTTATGGTTTTAAGTACGGATTCTTCCGGGAAAAACGTTGTTTTGCATTTGGGACAAATCGTTCGTATAAGTCGCTGCGCCACCACGCCCACTAAACACGACGCCAATAAATACGGTTCGATGTTCATATTCATCAGTCGTGTAACGGCGCTGGGTGAATCGTTGGTGTGTAGGGTGCTAAGCACCAGATGGCCGGTTAAGGCCGCCTGCACGGCGACTTTGGCGGTCTCTTCATCGCGGATTTCGCCAACCATAATAACGTCGGGGTCTTGCCGCAGCACCGAACGCAACGTGCGGGCGAAAGTCAAACCCACAGCTTCATGCACCTGAATCTGGTTAACCAGTTCCAACTGATATTCCACGGGGTCTTCAATAGTAATAATATTACGTTCCTTACCACGCAAAAGATCCAGAGCAGAGTAGAGGGTGGTGGTTTTGCCGCTGCCGGTTGGTCCGGTTACAAGCATCAGGCCATGGGGTTTGCTGAGCATACGCCGTAGGGCCAGCACCATTTCCTTTTCATAGCCGAGTTTATCAAGCTCCAGGTGCAGGTTGCTCTTGTCGAGAATGCGCATTACAATTTTTTCACCCAGAATGGTCGGCATGGATGATACGCGCAGATCCACCTCGCGGCCTTCGACCAGGATATGCACACGGCCTTCCTGCGGCACGCGTTTTTCCGCAATATCCATCCGCCCGATAACCTTGCAGCGAGAGATAATCGCCGGATGCCAGTCTTTGGGGGGCGTCATTAAATCGCGCAGCATGCCGTCCAGACGATAGCGTATCCGGACGCAATCCTGGTCCGGTTCGATATGAATATCCGATGCTCCCTCCTTGACCGCCTGTAACATGCTCATATTGACCAGATTGACAACCGGGCTGCCGTCGCTGATTTCACTAAGGTCCAGCACCGGAGCGTCGTCAGGATGCTCCTGGCTTATAACGTCTATGTTTGTCTCTTCCAATGAAGCTACAAATGTGTCGATTTTAACATTTTGGGCGTAATATTTTTTTATAAACTCACGAATATTGGCTTCAAGCGCGATTACCGGTTGAATATGCAGCCCCGTGCTGCGTTGCAGGTCATCGACCACCAGCAAGGCCTGCGGTTCGGCCATGGCCACGGTGAGGGTTTCCTCCACCTTGAACATGGCGATGATAGTGTGTTGTTCCGCAACGTCTTTTTCAATGATATCCACGATTAACGGATCGATCAGTCCCGGACGCAATTTCACACTGGGAAGGCCCAGACGGCGCGAGAGACAAGTGAGCACCACGTTTTCATCCACGACGCCGTCTTCGACCAGCAATTCACCAAGTTTTTTATGTTTATTTTTTTGTCGTGTAAGAATCCGCTCGAGTTGCTCTTCGCTAAGAGCGCCTTCTTGAAGAAGCATCTGTCCCAGTTTTATGGCTTGTGTCAGCAGTTTCACAGGAAACTCCTTACGGCCGCAATAACATCCGGATAGATATCAAATCGTTGCGTCAGTCGCGTCAGTTCCAGAATTTGCCGCGTCATCTCATTCACCAGGCAAAGTTTCATTGATAAACCGCGTTCGCCAAGAAGATTACGGCAACGGCATAGCAATTCCAGGCCGGCGCTGTCGATGAACGGCACTTCGCTTAAGTTGACCACGATGCGCGGCGTCCAGCCGCTGAAAATATCCTGTAGCTGGCGGTCCAGTTCTTCCAATTCCGCCGCGATCATTGGTCCTACCGGTTTAACCACAATGACCGATCCTTCACGATTTATTTGCGCCGGCATGGATGGTCTCCCGTGGTGTGTTCTGGAAATCAATATAAACAATGCATTCCGGTTTATTTGCTGATCGCGTAAACATCAGGCGGTAATGCCGATTAAGCAAGTCCGTCATACTGCCGCAATAATCCTGTATGTCTGTCCGGCCCCAGCGAAGCTCCAATCCGGATAAATTCCAGCGTTGTTTCTGAGCTTCAACGGGCAGCGCCGTCGCTAACATATGCGTCAGGTGTTGTGTAACTGTTTGGGCGATAAAGCTGTCTGCGTGAGGCAAATAAAGAGCAAAAACATCGTCGGCCATGCGGCCCAATAAAAATATTCGACCGCGTTGATTTAACGTTTCTGTAATAATGCGGCTTACGGCTCCGCTAAGTTGACGCCATTGATGTGCTTGTCCCGCAAAAGCGCCGCGAAAACCGTGCAGCGCCAGTACGGCTACGGCAAATAACTGATCGCTTTTTTGGGCTTGACGGGCCCATTGTTCGGTGCGCTCAAGAAATACATCATCCCGTAAGGCCCGACTTATAGGATCATGGTCTTTATCCCACTGACGTTGATTAACCGCTTGCAACTGGCTCCACATCAGGCGGATTAAATCAACCGCCAAATAAAACGAGCGAGGATTGATGTTGCGTTCGGCATCATGAATACGGTCAACATTTACCAGCACCGGACGACCATAGGGACGCTCCAAAACAAGTGCCGCCAGACATTTTAGTGTGCCTTCCAAGGGATTAACGGACGAGGATATATTTGCCTTCGAGGCGAATGCCAGATATGGCTTGCCTGTTTCCAATATGAGACGATGTACCGGATTATCCAGCGGCAAACGGCACGGTTCCCGGTGAGATGACGCGCCGACGGGCGCGATATTGGACGTTATCATGCACTCAACCAGGCGCGCGCCGCTGTCATCCTGACACCAGAGCGAAACCGAACAAGGCCCAAAAACTCGTTCCATCGCCTGTTTTGTCAAGCGGGTAAAACACTGGTATCGTTCCAGAAGATCGTCATCCTGTTGTAGAGAGGTAAGTTCTCCAATCACGTCCCGCAGGAAATCGACGTCCTGATCAATGGATAACGCTGAATTTTCTCTCCTGCCGTGATGTATCATAATGATTACTGCTTAAAGAAACCGTATTACGATATTTTATTCTTCAACGCGCGGACCCAGCACCGGCCCAACGGTTTGTAGAGGTAATACAATAGTGAATTCCGTTCCTTTATTGATTTTACTTGTCAGATTAATAACGCCGCCGTGTCGTGTAATAATTTCTTTTGTCGTGGCAAGGCCCAGACCCGAACCCGGAATATCCAAAGTCTCTTCACGTGGTACACGGTAAAATTTATCGAATACCCGTTCGCAATCTTCCGGTCCGATGCCGATACCGGTGTCGGCGACCTTGATATACACGTTATTTTCATCCACGCTGGTTTCTACAAAAACAGTGCCGTTGCGAGGCGTATATTTGATGGCGTTGGTCAACAGATTGTTGAGCGCCACGGCCAGTTTATCCCGGTCGGCGTAAAGGTTAGGCAGCTTGGGATGGTAATTGGTTTGGATGGTGATGGCTTTTTCCGCCGCCATGGCCTGCACGTCATTCACGCTCCTGCTTATCAGACGTTCGGTTACCACCTCGGCGCGATTAAGCATCATGGCGCCGGTTTCCATGCGGGTTAAATCGAGCACATCATTGACCAGATTGGTAAGACGTATGGTTTCCTCGTTGATGACGTTAAACGCCTCTTTTTGCGTAGAGGCTTCCAGCATCATGCCTGACAAAAGGGATTCGGCATAAGCGCGAATATTGGCCAGAGGATTGCGCAGTTCGTGGCTGACATGCGCAATAAAATCCTGCTGACTGGCTTGACGAATGGTTTGTTGCGTTGTATCACGCAGGATCAGCAAAATATCACTATGGTCACGATCTCCTCCGACGCGTTTACAGGTGACGGTAAGAATCGTACCTCCGGCCTGGGCGATCTCCGTGGGGGAAGTTGATTTTTTCGTTATGTTGCTGGTGTTCGTTGCATTTGATTCAGATAGGCCCTGAATGATTTCGAATGCGCATTCCGATCCGGCGTTCAAGTGAGTAATAAAGCGTTGCAATTGCTGTTGGGCCGCAGGATTATCAAATAATTCAATCACGGATTTGCCGATCAGCGAACTCAAGGGTCGGGAAAGATTTCCCTGGCAACGGCGGTTGGCCAGTTGCACCAGTCCGGCGGGATCAGTTAGAATTACGCCGTCCGGAAATGAATCCAGAACTCCCAGCAGCCGTTGCGAATCATAACCGCAAAAAAAGTGGTTAACTTCCCCTTGCGTTTCAGTAAGTTTTAATTGTTCCTGTAGTTGTTCAAGAATTTCAAGAAGGCGATTCCAGCCGCGGGTTAGAATGGGATTATCTCCGCCGGCGGGAAGAGGCTTTATCTTCGCCAGCGTTGTCTGTGTCGATGTGTCTTCATGATAAGCCAGTTCCTGAAGGTAATGTTCAAGCGTCCGCCAGCGCGTCGGACGACAATAATGCCGCCAGAAGTAAAAACATGTCACTGCCGTTACACTCAGCGTCAATAGTGCTAGTGCGGTTAAAAGTACTTCAGATACCTGTTCCCACTGCCGTTGAGACCGATAACTGCCGACAAAAGCAGATATTAATCCCACTAAAATCATATTTGTCGCCAGCAGCAGCATGGGGCCCAGGCGGGAAGTTAGCCGGTTGTTTTGTGAAGTGATTTTGTTTTTTAACCTGCTTAAACCTTGCATAATAGGCTTCTCAAACAAATTTAGCGTTAAATAAACGTCCGAATAATCTCTGCCGGTATTACGGTTATATACTCGCATAAAGCGGCTTATATCAACATATCGTCAAGATTTAGGGAATGAATTGGTCCGCATTTTTCCTTAATGATAAATCATAAGCCAAGTAAACCCGTATTTTGGTCGATGTTATTCGTGGATAAGGAAGTCAACGAATGGAAAAACCGGATCAACCATTGCGAGTTCTTGTCGCTGACGATGAAAGTCGTTTGCAGGTTATAATGCGGCTTTGGCTTATAAAGGCGGGCCATGAAGTTGTTATTGCGCGTAACGGGCAAGAGGCTATGGACCGTTTGGCCGCCGAGTCGTTTGATGTGTTAATTACGGATATCAATATGCCGATGGTCAACGGGATTGAAATGGTGCGGCAACTTCAGGCAGGAGGTTGTTCCCCCCGATTGATTATCATTCTTACATCCCGTTGTGATGTTGATGATCTTCAACGAGAATTTTCCTCACCTCGGGTGCGGGTGTTTCCCAAGCCGTTTAGCCCGCGCGATATGATGAACCTGATCGAAAGTCATTTTATATCATCGGAGACTCCCACATGACATCAGGTGATCCCCTTGACGACATTCGACAGGAATTGGAAGCGGCTTCATCTTTGGATATGCCTGGACCCGCATCAACGGATCACTTGCCCGCTCTGCTTGATCGAATTTCCCGGGATATTCAATCGGCTTTAGGCGATTTAACGGCTGATCGCGAACAACTGGCCGATGAAATTCTCAACCATTACGAGCAGTGGAATGCTGCTTTTGAAGCCGGCGCCCGCATTGCCGGGTGTAAAACAATCCCGCAAGCCTTGCAAGTCTTGTTGGACAGGCTTAATCTTGCTATCGACGCCTGTTGGGGGTACTTCTTCGGCGTTGAAGGATTCGGCTTTACTCCTTTGGGACAGATCGATTTATACAAAGATGCTTTAATTGCCAATTTAACGGCGTATGAAGCCCCGGCGCGTGATTTTTTACAACGCCACGAAGCATATTTACGTTGTTTGCCTGAAGCCAACCGTGATGTGCAGGCGGTTATGTTGGATTACGCTCGCTGGGATGATCCGGATTATGCAGGACGCGGTAATGTACTCGCCATAAGACTAACCGATCATATTATTCCCGGAAGATCGCCGGGAGTAATGGTCTTTGTACGCGATAATGAGCGACAACCCTTTACCGCCCTCGAAATGAATCTATTGATGACCTTGACGCAATTGGGTTCGGCGGTTTTGGGAAATATTATCTATAACCAAAAACTGCATGAAACGTACCTGCAAACCATTGCGGCATTAGCGCGGGCAATGGAAGCCAAAGACACATATACTTGTGGCCATTCCTCGCGCGTCGCTACCTTGGCGTGTGCCCTGGGCAGGTCGGTTGGATTGCCCGAAGGGGAGATTAAGCTTATTGAATGGGCCGGTCTTATGCACGATATCGGTAAAATCGGCATTCGCGACGATGTTCTCAGTAAAACCGGAAAGCTGACCGATGAAGAGTTTACGCATATAAAAACCCATCCGGTAATAAGTTACTGCGTTCTGGAACCTCTCGAAGCGCTGCAGGAAATTCTGACGGCGGTACGTCATCATCATGAGCATTACGACGGCAGCGGCTATCCCGATGGGCTGGCCGGAGAAGCCATTCCTTATCGCGCCCGCCTGCTCCGCGTCGCTGATGTCTGGGACGCCGTCACCAGCACGCGCGCCTATCGTCCCGCGATGTCTTACGAGAGAGCCATCGATATTATGCGTCGGGAATCCGGCTGGACGATGGATCCTCAATTGGTCGCCGCTTTTCTTGAGCTTCTTGAGAATAATTCCCATTTCCGGCTGTTATGAGGAATACGGTCGTTTAATCCTGTTGGGCTATTTCCTTATAAACCTGATATGTTTCTCGCGCCGTCCGGGACCAGCTAAACCTTTTTGCCTGATCCAGACATTTTTGCTTGCGCTCTTTATTTCCTACATCATTTTCCAGCGCCATTTGTAATTGTTCACATAACTCATTCTCGTTTTGGGGGTCGAATAATCTCGCTGCATCGCCGACAACTTCCGGCAACGCGCCGCCGCGCGAACTGACCACGGCGGTGCCGCAGGCCATGGCCTCCAGCGGCGGCAGGCCAAATCCTTCGTAAATACTGGGTTGCACCAGCACGTCGGCAAGATTGAACAACGCCGGCATATCCGCCGCCGAAACTTTTCCTATAAAACACACGTTTTCGGTGATGCCTGATTGTCGGGCTTGTTTTTGTAAAATCGCTGTGTTCTCATCCGCCGGTCCGGTCAGCACCAGTGACCAGTATTGCCGCATGGCCGCGGGCAATAAACGATATGCCTTCAGCAGACACTTGAGGTTTTTATGCGGTTTGTGATTACCGCAGTAAAGAATGAAGTGGGCGGGAAGATCGCAGCGTCGGCGCGTTTGTTTTAATATGTCCTCATCATTTATCGGCCGAAAGGCCGGTGAATATCCCTGTGGGATAACCGTGATGCGATCTTCCGGCGCATTTAGTATTTTAAGAAGGTCGCGTTTGGTTGCCTGTGAAACGGTAATGATGCGGTCGCAGCGTTGGATATTGCGACGGCACAACGTCCGAAAACACATTCGTTTGAACCTACCGCAATAACCTTCCAGCACTAGCGGATATAGGTCATGGATGGTCATTACCAGTTTCGGCCCATGCATCCCCAGCGGCATATCGAAATGCAGATAATGATAAACATCCGCATCATCGTGAAATCGCCGAAACTCCCAATGTTGCCTCAGCGTCAGGCAGGGATATTTGACCGGTTGAAATTCCATTGTCGCCGTACCGCCCTTGGCCGTATAGGTTTGCAGCCGCTGGATAATGTCCTGCTGCGGCGGGCTGGAAGGGTTATGATAAATGCGCCAGACGGTTTCAGGATGCTCGCGCACCAGCACATCGATAACCTCGGACACATAAAACCAGCTTCCCCACGGTAGATGGGCAAATCGCAAATCGAAACTGACTTTCATTCAGAAACTCACACCCGTTGGCAATGCATCACAGTTTATGGCCACCCATGAACTCATCGCGCAGCGCCAGGGGTTTGCCTAGAATCTCCGCCATCACGATGGCGTTCACCAGTTCATCGCGGTGCGTTAGCCGTTGCGCTAAACTTTGCGGCCGATCTTCCAGAGAAACGGCTTCGATGAGCGGTTCTGCTGTGGATCCACTCGAAGGTTTTGCTACATTAATCTGGTGCATTCCCGAGGCCGTGCGAAATTTCGATTGATGCATTGATTGTGCCGTTCGCATGGACGGCGGTTTTTGCGTTGTGGATGGCTTGGGCGCCTGGGGGCGGCGAACCGGAGTGGATTCACTGCGTTGTGGCGGTTGGGTGGGCGCCGCTGTCACTGTGGAGCGTGGCGCTGCTTGCGATGACGCCGGACGCGGTTGTGTCGGCCGAATGGTCGGCTGCGGTTGCGCCGGCTGCGAACGGACGGGTTTAGCGTATTGGGCTTGTGGCGGTGTGGGCGGGGCTTGCTGCGTGCGTCCCCGTGCGTAAACCGGCAGACGTTGCAGCGGCGACCGAGGTGTCGCATCCGTTAATGGTTGTGGCGTCGAAGTTTGTCCTGAAACGGAAGTCGTTGTTTTTTCTTGTTCTGAGGAACGGTCTTTTTGAAGCAGTTTTTTAAACCAATTGCTTATGGTTTTAAAAACAACCAAACCGAAAATGATCAATATGGGAATATATTCTTCCCAGTCAATGTCCGGCTTTTTTGCGGCCAATAACAAATTGTATTTCCATTCAAACATGCAAACTCACGAAAAGAAGTTTCTTGCGTCATGTTACTGCGATTGTTTTTTGTCCTCATCGCGTTTGCCGATGGCGTCGCGCATTTGCGTATCGGCCACGACGTTCTTCATGCGGTAATAATCCATGATGCCCATGTTGCCGCTGCGGAACGCTTCGGCCATGGCCTTTGGTACTTCGGATTCGGCCAGGACCACCTTGGCCCGGTTTTCCTGCACCAGCGCCCGCATTTCCTGCTCGCGGGCGACGGCCATCGCCCGGCGGCCTTCCGCCTCCGCCTGACGCATCTGTTTGTCCGCTTCGGCCCGTTCGGTTTCCAGGCGGGCGCCCACGTTGGACAGGTCCGCCACGCTGGCGACGCTGACGTCGGCGATATCAATCGATACAATCTCGAACGCCGTCTGGGCGTCCAGGCCGCTGTCGAGCACCTTCTTGGAAATACGGTCGGGATTTTCCAGCACATCCTTGTAGGTATTCGCCGAACCAATGGCGCTGACGATACCCTGGCCCACGCGGGCGATAATCGTTTCTTCCGTGGCGCCGCGGACCAACTGGCTGATATTCGACCGCACCGTCACCCGCGCCCGCACCAGCAGCCGAATGCCGTCTTTGGCCACCGCGTCCAGCATGTTCGTGTGCCCGCCGACCTGGATGGGGCAGTCAATCACCTTGGGCATGACCGTCGTATGCACGGCGTCAAGGATGTCACGCCCGGCCAGGTCAATCGCCCGCGCCACGTCGAACGAAAGATTTATCTTCGCCCGGTTCGCCGCGATCATCGCCTTGACCAGGTTATCCACCCGCCCGCCGGCGAAATGATGCGCCTGCAAATCCGCGAACGTTATATCCAGATTCGCCTTGTACGCGATAATCAGGGCGTTCACACAGATAAACACATCCTGCGGGTTCCGCCGCACCAGAAACACGCTTTCCAGCGGCTGCGTCGGCAGGTCAATGCCCGCCTGCACCGCCGAAATTCGCGCACTAACGATTAATTGCGGCGATACCTTCCGCAGGCCCATTCCGATAAGCTGGAAAAAGCCGACCCTGGCCCCGCTGAACAATGCCTGAATCCATATCTTGATATACAAGGCGGCAATAATAAACACCACGATGGCGAACAAAATGGCAATAATGCCGATTATCCATCCTACCGACATAGCTGATAAAATTGTATTCATCTCCGAGGCTCCTAATTCGATACTTAATTAACTGGTTATTTCATCCACAATAATGTTGTTGCCTTCTACATTCAGCACCACGATGGGTGTATCTTTCTCGATCATTTCTCCCTGCGCCACCACGCTGACTCGTTCACCATCAATTTCTCCGATGCCGCTGGGCCGTAGCGGGGTCACGGCCTTGCCGATTCTGCCTTGCAGACGGCTGTAATCCTCGTCGGCAATACTTTTTGTTGGGGCAGAGCGATGAGCCTGCTGCGTTAGCTCGGGCCGCAATGTTATTTTTCGCCCAATGGGTGTATGAGGCAAAATATTAAAACCGATGATAATCATGATGGGCACCACCACCGCCATGATAATCAGCAGTGTTACACCGGTTGACCTACTGTCCATGAAGCCCAGGATAATCGAGCCGACCAGCGCTGCCGTCGCCAGAACGCTAATCACGCCGCCCGACGGCAGCAGCACTTCCAGTACGATGAGCACCAACCCGGCAATCAGTAATAAAATTGCGAATGTCATCATCTTCATTTACTCGTGACGCGGACATCCTGCCCGCGATTTTTACGGTGTCGCAGCAGACATCCTGCCCGCGATTTTCTGTCATTCTGAACGAAGTGAAGAATCTCTCTTGGGTATTAAAGAGAGATGCTTCATCCGCCTTTGGCGGACTCAGCATGACGTTTTTACTCAACCGGTTTTACGACCACACGGTTACCTTCCACCGCCACCACGATAATCTCAACGTCTGCTTCAATCATCGATCCTTGCGTCACCACATCCACCCGCCGGCCGTTTATCATAGCTCGTCCCGCAGGACGCAGTTGGCTCAAGGCCTTGCCCCGCTGGCCGGTTTTCACCGGGGTTTCTTCGATGCCGCCGACCAGCGGCTTGTTTCTTGTTAGTTTGTCAGTAACAAGTGGTGATGATACCCCGGCGCGAACGTGGGCGGGATCCGCCGTCCCCGCCAATATCAGGCGATTGGCCCATGGTATTTTGGGTAGATACTTGCTGATGAAATATGCTCCCACCAGGAATCCGAGGAATCCCAATCCCATGCCTTGCAAGTTCTTTTCGAAATACTCCCAATCCAGGTCGCTCGTTGGTATCGGCAACTCATTCGGCCGGTTGCCCACCAGCATCGCCCCCAGGCCGAACACCATCAATATGATTCCCGCGATCCCCGTTACGCCAAAGCCCGGAATCAGGAAAATCTCCACCATCAACAATCCCATCCCCACAACAAACACGGCGATTTCCCACCAGTTGGCCATGCCAATCAGGAACTTGCTGCCGAACATTATCGCCAAGGCCACAATCGCCACCGCACCGGGTAATCCTACGCCGGGTGTATTTAGTTCGGTGTATATGCCCAGCAAAGCGATGAGGAACAAAATCCCTGTTATCGTCGGACTGGCCAGAAACCGCACCAGTTCCTCAGACCATGTCGTTTTCAGTAACACCGCCGGCCGCTCGAACGTCACTCCGTCCCGCTCTTCCAGAAACGTCAAAACCCCGTTCACATCATCCACCACCGCCCGGGCGATGCCGTATTCCTTGGCCTCCTCCGAAGTGAGTGTTTCAAGTTCTTCTTTGGTATCGATTAATTTTTTGTTATCCAGGTCGTATTTTTCAGCGTCATCCGGCAGGCCGTCGCCCTTGAAGTACTCAAATGCACCGGTTTTCTTGTTCTTAATCTGGTAAACCTCGATACCAATCGTCACCATAGCCTCGCAGACGGCGACAGGGTAGCCATTGGTCTCGGCCGCCTGCTTGAAATAACTTCGTAGCGGGCTTTCGATCTTCTCCCGCTCGACACCCTCGATGCTGCCGCCTAAGGAAATTGGGGCGCAATCGCCGATCTTGGTCGAGTGCCGCATGATGACATCCTGGCAGGCCACGCTGATCATCGCTCCAGCGCTCAACGCTTCGGTGGGGATATAGGCCACGGTATGGGCTTTGCGGCCGACTTCCTGCATGAAGTACTTCCAGATGGAAATCGCGCTGTCAACCCGCCCGCCGAAGGTGTCAATCTGATAGATGACCGTCGTCGCCCCGGCCGCCAGGGCTTCATCCGTCCGCCGCTGGATGGAGGAATACAGCCCCTCATCGACCTCGCCATCGACGACAATGACCACCGCCTTGGCCCGCCCATCCTTGGCGAAATCCGCAGCGCTGTGGGGAATGGGTTTGACCGCGGCCGATTCCGCTGCGACTTCAGCTTCCTCGGTCTCGGTTGCGGTTTCATCTACTTGGGTTTCTGTTTTATCCGCCGGGGAATTCGCATCCTCCGCCGGGGCCTGGGCTGAAACCGGCTCCGCCGCTACGGGCGGTGCTTCCTGTATCTGGGGGTCATCGGCCCAAACCGCCAGCGCCAGGGCCAATATCGCCGCCAATCCCGCCCACCTTCGGCCGGACCCTCTCCGCTGATAGCCGATCCCGGTCGCCGGGGTAACTGCCTTTAACTTTCGGCGTTCCATGCCTGCTGATTCCTAACCATCATTTATATAAACACTTGCCCGCGAAAAGCCGCATCATTCTATCCCGGTTTGCCGTGCTCTGGCAAGTATAATCTCCGAGCCGCAGGCATCTTGCCCGCGGTTGAAGCAGTCCGGCCCGCCCGCCGATGCCTTTTCCAGGAACCCATTGACACGCCCGGCGAAAAACCCTATCATCCTTAGTCCTCCGGCGGCTGATCCGGCCGACGGCGGCGGTGTGGTAACAACTTAAACCATAAGCGGTTACCAGCCCGGCGGCATAGCCAAGTGGCCTAAGGCGACGGTTTGCAAAACCGTTATTCGTGGGTTCAAATCCCACTGCCGCCTGTGGGGTCGAAGACCACCTTAGTTCGCCGCGAGCCGCCGGCCGCTCACTCGCCTCCGCTGTCGCCGGCCAAACTGTAAGGCATGCGGCGCTACAAGCCGTTCTTTGTGATATTGGGATGCGTCATGTTATGCCTGGCTTTTTTCTCGGGACTCTTGCTTTGCTTCGATTTTCAGAGGCCTTGGTCGCCGAACTCAGATCGTCTGACAACCTTCAATTTGGCCGTATCGTTTTTGCAAATCGGCTTGTTTTTCACCATGGGCATCTTTTTCTCCTTTGGGATTTTTTCCATAAAAACAAGGATATCCTCCTGGAATACCTCGCCCGGCGGCAATTACAAATGGATGCGGCGGTGGATGCGGCCAAAGATGCCGCGAACATGACAGAAAACAAATAATTTTTACCACGAAAGGC
>JAFGBA010000024.1 GCA_016933395.1 Sedimentisphaerales bacterium
CGGGAATGCGATGGGCATTGACGGCGTCAACGGCCACATATTCGGCCCAACCGCCGGCTGCGCGTTCGCCGCCCAAATGACGGGTATTAAGGCACAAATGTCCAATATCATGAGTGCAGGCATAGCATATCCCACAGCGTTGCACCGGGTCGAGAGCGACGGCGTCGCCTATATTGAGCGTAGTTACTTTGGCGTCTTTCTCAACCACGATACCGGCGACTTCATGGCCCGGAATGATGGGCGGCCGGCTTTGGAAATCGGCGTAATGAAAATCGGTGCCGCAAATCGCGGCCGCTTCGACCTTGACCACCACCTGGCCTTTGCTCGGTGTGGGTTCGGGAGCGTCCTGTACTTCAAAGTTATTAGCGCCGGTCCAAACGACGGCTTTCATACCTTTACTCCGGTGGGTTTAGGGGTATTGAGATACTTTATCGCGGTCGCTAACGCCACCCGGCACGCCCGCTCCATGCGGTCAAGACGGGCAAATTCGTAATCGGCGTGGCCGGTCTCGGTGTCGAAGCTGCACAACACCGCTGGAACGCCGCCGCGGGCGACCAACCGGCACGTGTCATTAACGCTGCTGTGGCCAATGATACGCGGTTCTCTGCCGATTTCATCACGCCACGCGCTGCGCAACGATTGAACGATAAGTTCGCCGGGATTGATTTTATAAGCGTCGCCGACATAAATCCAATTATGGCTTAAGGTTATACCCGCGGGCAGATCCAACTCCGTCAGCCACGCCGAAAAATCGTTTTGAATATCACTGTAGGATTTATCCGGATGCCAGCGGCGTGTGCCTTGCAATGTGCAAATATTGGGAACGCGATTATAGAAATCCCCAAAATGCACCTGACCTACAAAAACCGATTCCGGCGGCAAAAGCGGATAATTATGGCGCGTCGAATTTTTAAGCTGAGCGTTTTTCGCGTCAAGTAAATCGAGCACTTGTCGCAAGGCGCGACTCAATGGCCAACCCTTCTCCTCACCGGTCATTTCATGGCAGGCCTGCCCTTGTCGGGAAAGGATAATATTCCAGATGCTCATCCCCAGCGCCATGACGACCACGGCTTCATCCGGTCCTTCAAAAACGATGGCCGCATCGCCTTTAACGCCCCGGTCGATCAGGTTAAACAGCCCCTGCGAATCCCCTGACGGCGCTTCATGTCGGCCATAAGCGGTAATAAGCAATTCACCGGGAAAATCACCCCATTGATTTAACAGACGAGTAATTTCCAAGATACCCGCCAAGCCGTTTTTCATGTCGGCCGCACCACGTCCGCTGATAATGTCGTCATTACGAGTTGGCGGCGGATGGGGGATATCGACATGATCGAGGTGGCCGGCCAGTTGCAGCGTCGGCCCCGGCCGGGCGCCTTTGAGTCGACCAATTACATTAGGACTTTCGGGAAGGGTTTCATCTATCTCGACCGTCGCCCCGCACACCTGCAACATGTCAGCAAATTTCAGCGCCGCCGCGCGTTCATTAAGCGTGGGGCTGGGGACGTTGACTAATTCCCACAGGTCGTCGGCCAAATGCTGACGGCTTATTTGATTGTGCACATCTTGTTTAGACAAGACGGTCTCGCATTTATGAAGTTATTTGGAATTAATTACTCTTGGAACCGGTGGTTACCTGCTCCAGAGCTTGTTTAAGGCTTTTATCAATTAAAGCCGCCATTTCGTCAAGATCGCTTACTTCGGCAACAAGGGCGGGAGCAACGGCAAACCAACTTGGATCAATACGCATAATCAAACCGTTATCCAGGGCGGTGCGTTTCAAGGCATTCCCTAATTCCGGAAACGGCTCATTGGTCCGCGTGTCCTTAACCAATTCCACGCCCAGTAAAATTCCCCGCCCGCGGACTTCACGCACCACGCCGTATTTTTTCAAGTTCTCAAGTTTTGACCGCATGTATTCACCCAAACGCCGGGCCTTGTCGCAAAGGTTGTTTTCCACAATTTCATCGATGACAGCCATTCCCGCAGCACAGGCCAGCGGATTTCCGGCAAAGGTGTTACCGTGGGCAAACTGAATTTCCGCTTCCGCCGGGCCCAAAAAAAACTGGGCCATATCCTGCCGGGCGATCATAGCTCCCAATGGCAAGACACCGCTGGATAAACCTTTGCCGCCACAAATGATATCGGGCGTTGTGCCGAACGTTTGTGCCGCAAACATTGCACCGGTTTTGCCATAGCCGGTAATAATCTCATCAAAGATGAGCATTACATCATAACGATCGCAAATATCGCGCAGGATGGCGAAATATTCCTCGGTTGGGGTAATGATGCCGCCGGTGTTACCAATGGGTTCAACGATTACACCCGCAACGGTTTGCGGGTCTTCGTGGACAATGACGTCCTCGAACTGGCGGGCGGCGAAACGGTTGCATTCTTTCCAGTCACTGAAGCGGTCGCGCAGACTAGTGGGTGGAAGCACCTTTAGAAAGCCGCCCATTTGCGGTTCGAATTTTGTTTTGCGTTTACCGGTGCCACTGGCCGCCATTGCGCCGAATGTGCTGCCGTGGTAACCGTGGTAGCGGCTGATGAATTTGTACTTTTCACTTCGGCCGGTCTGCTTGTAATACTGACGAACGAATTTCAGGGCCGACTCGACCGATTCCGACCCGCCGCTATAGGGTTTGACAAAATTGAGATTGCCCGGCGCAACCGAGGCCAGCTTATCGATAAATTCCAGGGTGATATCGGCCACGCCATGCAATGGCGGAGCAAAGGTCATAATGTCGAGCTGCTTTTTGACCGCCTCGACGACGCGGGGATGGCGATGTCCAAGAGAAGCAACGAAAATACCCCCGATGGCGTCGAAATACCGTTTGCCATCAATATCCCAATAATAAAGGCCTTCAGCCTTATGCAACACCAGCGGCCGGGCCAAAAAAGCCGAAGTTTGCTGATAATCCAGAAACGTTTGCCGGAGTAATTTTTCCTGTCGGGCGGTAAGCTTCACGGCATCCTCGTTTTCAGAGCGTTGGTTGTCGATGGCTTGATTACTTTCGGGCCGGCGATTTCCTGTCGACGAGTTTGCACATACGATGTCAACTCTCGCAACACATCGTCGGGGAGGTGCGGAGGATGCGATTGCACCAGGATTTTTTCCACGCGATTGGCCGCGTATTGGGCAACATCGCGACCGCCGGTTTCAATCCAACTTTCATAACTGGACGTCGGCGCCAACGTTGGTTCGTATATTTCCTGGCGCATGTATTGCACGGTATGATCGGCCATGAGATAATTACCGTCGCCATCCTGGATAAGTCGCCGGGCAAGGCGGCCTTCGTCAACAATAACAGGTTGCGCTAAACGGCTAATGTAACCCCAGATTTCCTCGTCAATAATAAATTGTTCATAGCTCATGGCATTGATATTGTCAAGGATGCCCATCCCCTGCAAAACGAAGTGTGCGCCGGCCTGCCAGGCGCTAAGAGCCGTCATCATGCGTTCGTAACCACTGCGGCAATCGGGCCGTCGGCTGCCGGTCACCATGGCCGAGCAGCGAAACGGCAACTTGAGTTTACGCGCCAATTGTGCCCCCAGAACAACACCAAGGGTATTTTCCGGCCGGCCAAAACCTCCTCCACCACAGCGTAAATCAGAGCCGAAACCGCCCGTTCCGATCAACAGTGGCGCACCGGGTTTGATAACCTGAGCGATGGTTGCCACGCCGACAAGTTCCGCTATTCCCTGCACCAGAGCGCCTGCGGGTGTAACAGGCGCTGTCATGCCCATGAGTACGCCGGGCGTCAGTAAAATCGCCTGACCGGCGCGCAAATACATCAGCATCGCCTCGGCCATGCGCGCATCCAGACGCAACGGTGAGTTGATGTTGATCAACGCCAGCAGGCAAGGACCATTTAGTTCGCCGAATACGATCTTTGCCATGACTAACGTGTCATCAATCGCCTGACGTGAATAAACCAGACCCATCAACGGTTTGTCAACGTGTGTCAACAGTCCGAACATGGTTTCCAGCGCACGTAATTCCAATGGTATGTCGGTCGGTTCAACGGGCAGACTGCTGACCACATCCACATTATCGCAATGCGTTGACAAGGTCGTAAAATTGTACAAATCCGCGAGGGTGGCCTCACGGCGTCTCCCCGTTAAGTCAACAACGAAGGCGCTGCCATAGCCGGGAACAACATGTAAAGTTGTCTCGCCAAATATGGTGTTTTTTTGCGGATTGCGAGCATGGAGTGTCCAACTATGGGGTGCGGCGACCAAATATTTTGTCACCTGATCGGGACGGAACCATACGCGTTGCCGAGCAGCGTCAGTGCGAAATCCTGCATCGGCGAGACATTGCAACATCTCGTCCGATTGTATACATAAACCGGCTTTATCCAATACTTCGAGCGCTGTCGACTGGATGGTGTCGGCGTCAGAATCTTTCAGCAAATTCAGATAATGCTGTGGATGTTTTATCATGCTTGGATTTCTTTATCTCATAAGGGCTTGGCCCCGGTTTGCAAATAGGCTTCGAAGTCTTCCAAAAACCACTTATCCATGCCCAGATTTTGCAGTGTGCGACCCCCGGCATAGAAGTCGGTGTCGTTTACCACCGAAGCAAGGTGAATCAAAGTGTCATACGTCGGAGTGGGAATGCCGGCTTTGCGCGCCAATGAGACCGTGAGCGATGCCCCCATGGGAATATCCTCGGTGACATAGCGATCCTGCATGCTGAACGGGCCTTTACTAGACGTTGCCGCGAATTCCTGCACCGTCATATTAAAACAATCAAAAAAAACTTCATCATACGTATAAGGTTTATATCCCAACCGGGTGAACAGGTTCGATCGTTCCCGGTCCATGGCGTAAATGACTTTTTTGACCGACGGCGTGATGCCCTCTTTGTACATATAAAACTCCCCCTTGCTGTATTCGATTCGGCCCATGTTCAATAGCGCCCCCACGGGATGCACGATAATGTTGACATTATACAGTGCCGGCTCAAGGATACTACGCGCTGGTTTAACTTTGTCGGTGTAAGTGCCTTGCAATGCCTTGATAAGGGCCGATGTATGAGTTGCCGGCAAAGCCGCTATCAGCATATTTGGCCCATCAACGCGATGAATATTCACTGTGCCAGGTCCTTCCAGGCGGCGGCAACAATACGGGAACGTCACGCCTTCTCCCAGTAGAACTCGTTTACTCATCCCCATTTCATCCCAGATTTTGCGCAAAACCAGCGTACCGCCGCTGCCGGGCCAGAGGATGACAACCTGGCCGTCTTCCAGAATCGGCGCCAGTTCCCTTGCAGTGCGTTCATGAGCCAGCGCCTGCGTTGTAACCATAATAACCTCAGCGCCTTTTACAGCTTCGGCGAGGTTGACCGTTGCCAGTTTGACGTTCGCCGTGCCTGTTCGCGCGATACCGGTAACTTTAATACAGCCGGACTTAATCACCGGATCGATATTTTGGCGATATTCGGGGAACTCGAAAAGCCGACAATGATGCCCCGCCAGGCTCATGTCGCCGGCAATGGCGCTGCCGCCGTTGCCGGCCCCGATAATGCAGATTTCTTTCGCTTTCATGTAACCTCAATTTTCAAATACAGGGAACTTATACTATAACCTTTCAGGCGGTAATAATAGCCAGGGGTTTGTTGGTTTTCCATTTACCACGGGTAAAATCCGGGATATCAATCGCTTTGCTTCGATCCGCAACTGACAGTTCACTTAAAGGCGAAATAGCGCTCCACGCAGC
>JAFGBA010000025.1 GCA_016933395.1 Sedimentisphaerales bacterium
GGGCAGGGCGATGTTGAGGACGAGGTCGGGTTTGAATTTGTTGATGAGGGCGACGGTGTTTTTGGGGTCGTCGGCGTCGAGTTGGGCGGTTTCGATAGGGCGATCGAGAGATTTGGCGATGTCGTCGCACTTGGATAAGGTGCGGCTGGCTAGGCAGATATGCTCGAAGATGGTTGGGATAGAGGCGCATTTTCGCACCACGACATTGCCTACGCCTCCGGCTCCGATGATTAAAACTCTCGCCATGAGTGGCTCCTTTTTTTACAGCTATTGCTGCGAAATTCGGCGGTACAACATCTTGGGCGAGGACACCCAAGCCACATTACAGGGTGGACGATACCCAAATAGTGGTATGTTTGCAAGGGCGGGATGATTTGGGCTTGAAATCGTGGTATGATGGGTTAAAATGGCATTTTACTCACGGCTTGAGTAATTGTGGTGACGGCTGGCCGACCCAGAAGGAGTTTGGTCGTAATATGTTTGATAACAGGAGCTTACGATGAGTGCACAAGCGGATATGGGCCTGATAGGCCTGGCGGTGATGGGTGAGAACCTGATTTTGAATATGGAGAGCAAGGGGTTTACGGTGGCTTGCTTTAACCGGACGACGAGTAAGGTGGATGATTTTGTGGCCGGGCGGGCGAAGGGAAAGAAGATTATCGGATGCCACACGATCGAGGAGCTTTGTGCGAATTTGAAGCGGCCGCGGAAGGTGATGCTGATGGTGAAGGCCGGTAAGCCGGTGGATGATTTCATCGATATGGTTTTGCCCCATCTTGAAGACGGCGACATCATCATCGACGGCGGAAACAGCCACTTCCCCGATACCACCCGCCGGACGCAGTACGTGGAGAGCAAGGGCAAGCTCTACATCGGCACCGGCGTCTCCGGCGGTGAGGAGGGCGCGCTGAAGGGGCCGTCGATTATGCCGGGCGGGTCGAAGGCGGCGTGGAAGGCGGTGAAGCCGATTTTCCAGAAGATCGCGGCGCAGACAAGCGACGGCGAGCCGTGCTGTGACTGGGTGGGCGAGAACGGCGCGGGGCACTTCGTGAAGATGGTGCATAACGGCATCGAGTACGGCGATATGCAAATGATCTGCGAGACGTACCAGCTCATGAAGGAAGTGGTGGGGATGAGCAACGATGAGATGCACAAGGCGTTCGCCGAATGGAACAAGGGCGAGTTGGACTCGTACTTGATTGAAATTACGCGGGATATTCTGGGGTATAAGGATGAAGACGGCAAGAACGTGATTGACCTGATCCTGGATACGGCGGGGCAAAAGGGAACGGGCAAGTGGACGGGCATCGCGGCGCTGGATCTGGGGCAGCCGTTGACGCTGATCGGCGAAGCGGTGTTTGCGCGGTGTTTGTCGGCGATTAAGGATGAGCGAGTGAACGCGGCGAAGGTGCTGTCGGGGCCGAAGGCGAAATTTGGCGGCGACAAGAAGGCGTTTGTGGATGATTTGCGGCAAGCGCTGTACGCGAGCAAAATCGTGAGTTACGCCCAGGGGTATCAGTTGATGCGGGCGGCGGCGGCGGAACACGACTGGAAACTCAATTATGGCGGCATCGCCCTGATGTGGCGCGGCGGATGTATCATCCGCTCGGCCTTCCTGGGCAAGATCAAGGATGCCTTCACCAAAAACCCCGATCTGGTAAATCTGCTGCTTGATCCGTTCTTTGCCAATGCGGTACAAAACGTCCAGGCGGCCTGGCGACGGGTGATTAAAACGGCTGTGGAGATGGGTGTTCCGGCGCCGGCGCTTGGTTCCGCGCTAGCGTACTTCGACGGGTATCGGCATGAACGGCTGCCGGCGAACTTGCTGCAGGCGCAGCGGGATTACTTTGGGGCGCATACGTACGAGCGGGTGGATAAGCCGCGCGGCGAGTTTTTCCATACGAACTGGACCGGGCGTGGCGGGGCAACGGCGGCGTCAACGTACACGGTTTAATCCAAAATGTTTGGTTTCAAGACAAATTTTTTCTATAACTTAGCCCACAACGTAAGTTGTGGGTCGAATGCTTACGAGTCGCAAAATAGATTGTCCGCGTACGACTTGCGACTCACGTCGCGGACTTTTCTGTAGCGTAAGAAACCGCGTGGGTCAGAGACCCACCCTACAAAGAGTTTTATCCCATGGCTAAAACATTTATTACCGACGATTTTCTTCTGACCAATGAACCCGCTCGGCGGTTGTATCATGACTACGCCGCCTTTATGCCCATTTATGATTATCACTGTCATCTGCCGCCGGCGCAGATTGCCGAGGACAAATGCTACGACAATCTCACCCAGGTTTGGCTTTATGGCGACCATTATAAATGGCGGGCGATGCGGACTAACGGCGTGGATGAGCGGTTTATTACCGGCGCAGCGTCGGATGAAGAGAAGTTTGAGCATTGGGCCAAGACGGTGCCAGCGACGGTGCGAAACCCGTTATATCACTGGACACATCTGGAATTGCTAAGATACTTTGGGGTGGATGAATTGCTGGATGACGGTTCGGCGAAGCGGGTTTATGATGCGTGTAATGAAAAGCTGCGATCACCGGAATACTCGGTGCGGGGGCTGATGTGCATGATGAATGTCAAGCTCGTTTGCACGACCGATGACCCTCTGGACGATCTCAAGGAACATCAAAAAATCGCTGACAGCGGTTTCGCCGTCAAGGTGTATCCTGCCTGGCGGCCCGACAAGGCGATGGCCGTGGAGAATCTCGACGCCCTCAACGCCTGGATCGACCGGCTGGCGCAACTCACCAACATCGACATCAACAGCTTCAGTGCCTACATCGAAGCGATACGCAAACGGCACGATTTCTTCCACAGCCGCGGTTGTCGCCTGAGCGACCATGGCCTGGAAACCGCCTATGCCGAAGATTACACCGCCAATGACACTGACGCCGCCTTTGCCGATATCCGCGCCAAAAAGACTTTGTCGGCGTCGTTGGCGCTAAAATTCAAGTCGGCCATGCTCCACGAACTGGCCCTCATGGACGGGGAAAAGGACTGGACGCAGCAGTTTCACTTCGGCGCCCAGCGCAACAACAACACCCGCATGTTCAAGCTGCTCGGTCCGGACACCGGCTACGATTCCATCGGCGATTTCGAGATATCCAGGCCTCTGGCCAAACTCCTCGACCGCCTTGATCAGACTAACCAGCTTCCCCGCACCGTGCTTTATAACCTGAATCCGCGCGACAACACTCTGATGGCGACGATGCTGGGCAATTTCCAGGACGGCGTCACGCCCGGCAAACTGCAATGGGGTTCGGGATGGTGGTTCCTCGACCAGAAACACGGCATGATCGACCATCTCAACACCCTCAGCGTCCTCGGCCTGCTGAGCCGCTTTGTGGGGATGTTGACCGACTCGCGCAGCTTTTTGAGTTACCCGCGGCATGAGTATTTCCGCCGCATTCTGTGCAATCTCATCGGCGCGGACATCGCCAACGGCGAACTGCCCGCCGATTACAAACTGCTGGGCCAAATAGTGCAGGACATCTGCTATAATAACGCCCTGGCCTACTTCCGAATGCCCGTCGATTGACATCGCGGTCTCCTTGCGGCATAATAACGCCTGGTTGTTTATAACCAGAGGACTTACAACCGCTTGCAAGGATATGCCCATGCCGGTTTTTGATATTTATGATGACAATACCCATCGCCGTATCGAGGCCGACAGTAAACGGATTTCATTCGGTCGAACGCCGGACAACACCATTTTCGTTGATGACCGCCAGACCTCTCGCCGCCATTGTGAGGTACGCCTTAGTGAAATCGGCTATATTCTCCGTGACTTGAAAAGCCGCAACGGCACCAAGCTCAACGATGAACCGATTGACCGTCCAATGAGCCTTCGCGACGGTGATGAAATTGGCATCGGAAAGGCTATCATCCGTTTCTGGTCCGCACCCACTAAAATTCCCTCCGATGCTCCCGATTTGCCCTGTTTCACCGTCGCCAATCAGATTCGTTACACCGCTAATCTCGACCTAAACCTTTCGCCCCCTCAACCGCAGGCCAAATCCAAACCTCAACCTCACCCCGCTGTTGATATCCCTGTGACGCCTCAACCGCAAACGGAATCAACTTCCCCCGCCGACGACCTTGACCTTAAAATTGTTGCTTCCGATGTCCCGCCCGCCGGTTTTACCAAACGCAAATCGGGCCCTCTCGATATAAACGATATTATTCCGCTCAACCGCGACGGTAAACCCGCTCATGCCATCGGAAAAGATGCTTCCGAAGTTTCCGCCGCCATGCTCCGCCTCAAACAATTATTATTGCGGGCTTTCCAATTCGCTGCTACTGACATCCATATCGAACCTCAGGAACGAGACATCCGTATCCGCTATCGTATTGACGGTTGTCTTCACCAGACCGCCGCCATTGATCCGACGGTCGCCCGCCCGGTCTACTCCATCGTAAAACTGCTGTGTAACATCGACATTAATAAACGCGGCGTGCTCCAGGACGGTGGTTTCTCCGTACAACTACCGGATCGCCGTGTCGATCTGCGCATCAGTCTGGCCCCGGCGACGCAAGGCGACAAGATGGTCGTTCGCATTCTCGACCGCAATCTCGCCCCGCGCGGTCTGGATGACATCGGCATGGAACCTTATATCCTCGAACAGGTTCGTCGTAAGGCCGCATCTGATTCCAGCATGATGATTATTTGCGGACCGACCGGTTCCGGTAAAACCACCACCGTTTACGCCATCATTCGTGAACTTAACGCCCGCGAAAAAAATATCGTCACCGTGGAAGATCCGGTCGAATACAAACTCGAAGATATTACCCAGATTCAGGTTAACGCTCGCGCCGGCGTCACCTTCGCCGGAGCGCTGGCATCTTTACTGCGGCAAGACCCTGATGTTATTCTCGTCGGTGAAATCCGTGACGCCGATACCGCCCGCATGGCCGTGCAGTCGGCGATGACCGGCCATTTGGTTCTGACTACCATTCATGCCCGAGACTCCATCGGGTCCATCTTTCGATTGCTCGATCTGGGTGTGGAACCATTCCTGCTGGGTTCGGCCCTGACCAATGTTCTGTCGCAACGATTACTCCGTACGCTGTGCCCTCGCTGCAAGATGCGTTACAAGCCCGCCGTTCGCGACCTTGCCCGTTGCGGCGTGGAAGATATTGCCGGAACCGACCTTTACGCCTCCGTCGGCTGTGAAGAATGTATGAATATCGGTTATAAAGGCCGTCAGGCAGTATTCGAGTTACTGACCGTCAACGATCAAGTGCGTGACGCCGTTGTGCATAAACCCACAATCCAGCAACTCCGCGCGGCCGCAGGCGACTGGATTTTCCAAACCCTCCGTGAAGACGCCCTCCGTAAACTGAAGGCCGGCCTGATTTCTCTTGATGAATTTAATTCCGCCACGCCGCGGGAATCCTGAAAAGGTACATCATGAAACTCATCCAACACATTGCCCTTAATTGTCGCGATCACAAAGCTCAGGAACAGTTTTACACCCGCCATTTCGGTTTCCGTCGCAGCCGGGTTTTCAACGCTGGTCAGCCCAACGAATTTGTCATGCTCCGCCTCGATGATACGTGCCTGGAATTATTCACCGCCGCTCCCGAATTTCGTACTCAAACCGGCGGGCCGCAACCGGTGGGGTTCAGCCATTTGGCCTTTGAAGTGCCCGATCTCGACGCCGCCATTGCCTCCCTACGCGCCGACAACATCCAAACCGAAGACATCATCGACTGTTCTTGGGTCACCCCCGGCCTGCGGATATGCTTCTTCCGCGATCCCGACGGCAACCGCATCGAATTGATGCAGGGGTATAAGAACCTGTAAATCAATATCGTGCGCGCAGCGCAAGTTGCGCTTCTAACAGCCCGTTTTAACCGCTATCTGTACGTGTTTTGTTGTTTTTTCCATTCTTCGTGAGTTAAGGCGACCCCCGTTATGGTATATTCTTTTTGCCCTTCGATAATCTCAACGGGTATTTCCGCCCAGAAATAGATTTTCTCATATTCCGCAATAATTTTTCGCACTTCATCGCCAATGGTATCAAAGGGCACATCATTTTGACCACGCAAAACCAGTTTTAATCCATCCATATCCGGTACTTCCGTGAAGGTGCAACAGCCTTTCGCATCAGTTCGTTGGATAAAGTGCTTTTGCACTTTCCATTCCGTGGAGATATAGCCGCGATCCGCCCGAATTTCGACGGGAAAATAAGGAAGAATCTCACCTTTGGTGTTTTTAACGGTTACATGCAACTTCAATTCCGGCCGCTGGGTGATGAGCTTAACCTCATAGTGGGTCTGGCCTTCCCGATAATCAATGGTCGCTACTGCGTCAGGATAAAATTCTTCAGCGTGGGCGGCATTGATGGAAAAACCGTGAGCCAGGGAAGCTTCAATTTTCAAATCAACTACTTCCGGACAACCTTCTAATTTAAAACGGCCGTTCTGATCCGTCTTCGCGCAGGGACCGCGAACACCTTGCACACGACAATATATCGGCGCGGCCACCAGCGGCGTCCCATAATTATCCAGTAGTACGCCTTCTACGGTCAAAGCCGGGAGAAGCAATTCCAGGTTCACTTCCTTGGAATCAAACGTACCTTTGCTTTCAAAGCTTGTCACGCTGCCTAAATATCCTTCCGCTTTTGCCGTGACCGTAAACTGCGTTTTCTTCCAAAACCGCGGCACATTCAGACATTCATAGCGCCCCTCATCGTCGGTTACTGCCTGCAATTTACCATTTTCATTTGGCCCCCCAATATACCCATCCCACCGATCGTCGAAATATCCCGACTTATCCGAGGGGGATACAAAAAGCGAAATGTTAGCTCCGCCAATGCCTACCCCGACAACATCCGTCACCTGCCCATAAATCCACCCCGCGGGCTCCATCTGTAACACAATACCCGATGCCCCTTTAAGCCCCGTACTGGGATCATAGTCAATAGTCCCTGTTTCACCAGGTAAGGGCATCGACTGAGCTTTTTTTCGGCCGGGATCTTCTATGATGGTCCAGGCGACATGATCTCGGTCTCCTGACTTGAAAGCCCGTAAAAACGACGGTAACCACACCTGCCCCGCCCCTTCAGGCGGCAAGTTGAATGCAAATCCGCCGGCCGCATCCGTTTTTGTTTCGTTGGACGATAATCCCTGGAATTTACTTACCATATATACCGTTGCGCCGGCGACCGGCTTACCGTCCTCATCGATAACCTTGCCGGAAACCGCTCGCGGCTGCTGTCGAGGAAGAACGGTATAACCTTCCGGCACGGCCGTATCAAACATAGTATCAACTATCGGTGTATAATCGAATTCGACTTCGGCGCTTTGTGGATTGTTCACCTTGATTGGCGCATTTGCGTTTTGAATAAACTCTGCTTTATATCTTCGTATCAGCATGGTCTTGCGATCAACCCAGGCCTTGCCATAAACTTGAGCCGTCGTCTTGGCGTCTTTTTCACGAATACAAAATACCAGTGTTGTTTTGTCACTTTCTTTGTCTATTTTTACTATTTCTATTTCATATTTGCCTGCAAACTGACCCTCGTTGCGGAACAAAGCAATAGTAGTGAACATATGATGTTCTTCAATGGGCTGGTATGGCGCAAACGATTCTGAGAACTTTGCGGTCTTTTTCTCTTTATCAAGCGTCAACCGTTCCCGCCCGTTATCAATAATTGCTCCGTTATCATACTCCTCACGAATGCAATCCGGCTTTTTTATCCACGCTTCACCTTGTAATTCCTTACCATCCGGCCAAACCATTTTCTGCGTAACATGCACCTCTTCCACCCGGTCAAACGCCTGCATCACCATCGCCCAGGTGGGTTCGCCCTCAAGCATATCAAGCCCGATAATCACAGCCAGCAATATCACCGCACTAGCCGCGCCCAACTTGAGGATGCCGTGGTTAGACAACAACCACTTGCCTAACGATGAACCATGTTTTTCGCCAATCTCCACAAGTTCCTCAATGGGTGTCTTCAACCCTTCATACAAAATCATCAGAACAAATACGATACTCACCCCCGTACATATCAGAATATGAAGCATGGGATTTATTGAATACGCCCACGCGCCACATAGCAGATAATACACCCCCGCCCCAATCAATGACATCACCAGCCAGAAAACAGCGGTAAATAAAAGTATCCGCGGCCACAAAATAACCCGTTTCCCCTGTCGCCTGCCAATCAGCACCCATCCCCGTCGCTTGCCGTAAACCAAATATTGCAATCGACTGACCTTGCGGTTGACTTCTCGAAGCGTTCGGTTATGGCGCGGCAGCCAGACGACAAGCAAGATACATAATCCCGCCAGGGAAACAAAACATACGGCCGCCAAAACCGTTCGCCATGCCGTAGAAACTCTTTCCGACAAAACCAATCCAAGCGATAACACAAAAAACGCCCATACCAAACCCACACTCCCCCAGGAAAGTCGCTTGGAGCGTTTGGTTTCCTGATCGAGCATGTTTCTGAATGCGACCCGCTCAGAGTCGCTGACGTCAGTAGGATTTATCCCATCCGCTTTCAACAAATCTTCATATAATTTTCTATTCGTAGTCATGATTGTCTCTCCATTGCCTCACGAAGAGATTTCTTGGCGTAATGAATCCGCGAGCGCACCGTGCCCACGCTGCATTCCATGACCTCCGCGATCGCCTGATACGGCATCTGCTCCAAAAAACAAAGCGTCAAAGCCTCCTTATGCGGCGGCGTCAGCGTCTCCAACGCTGCGTGCAGCTTTTCCGCATCCGCATCATCAAAATCAGGTTCACTGTTTTCCGAAGCGGGAACGTCATGATCTTCCGGCAACTGAACGAATTTGTCCTTCCGCCGAAACCCATCATAAACCCGGTTCCGCGCGATACGATATAGCCATACGGCAAACCCTCCCGGCCGCTTCAGTCCGCGCACCTTCCGAATCACCGTCAGCCAGATATCCTGCAACACATCATCCACCTGGCTGTCACCATTGTGCAGACGCCGCACGTAGTATTTCAGCCGCGGCTGATACAGCTCGAACAATGCCTCAAAAGCCTCCCGCTCACCATCCCGGCAGCGCTCTATAAGGCGTTCCAGCGAATTGTTATCCGTCATCATCGTTCCTCGAAAACGTTCCCGTATCATCAGGAAAAGACGTATCACGATGGAAATAGTTCAAAATAACTTGTGACTTTACCGGGATTTTGTCTAACATCGCATAGGAAAGCCTTCATTAAAAAATTAGTAACCGTTCACAGTACGCTTAGCCCCTGACGAAAGTCAGGGGTCGGATGGGCGCGACGCACCAGAACGCACACGGCGTTCGACCCCGGATTGTCATCCGGGGCTTAGCCCCTGACGAGAGTCAGGGGTGGAATGGACAAGACGCACAAAACGCATTGGGCGTCCGACCCCCAACTCTCGTTGGGGGCTGAGGTAATGGAAAACCGTGAACGGTTACGATTTTTCTTTTCACGAACATAATCTGGAACCACGAGCGAGACGCCCGTGCCACTTTTCGGCGTTGCATGAAAAGAACATAGTTGTTCACAACCAACGAAAACGGGCATGCGGATGCATTCAGATAGAGGCGGAAAAGGGCGTTTTTATCGGTCGGTGTGGTGCGGTGAAGCGGTAGGAACATCACCCTGCACAATCGTTACAACCGTTGTGGACCGAAGCAAATTGCAGGTCTATAATATAACAGGAGTTAGCAAAACCGCCGGAGGCCGGTGCGGCTCATTAGTTTTTGGCATCGGCTTTGCAATTCATAACCGGCGGAGAGAGTTATGCATTATCATCATTGGCAACTTTTGCTGATCATTTCACGACAGTTTTTGGCTTGCTCTGGTTGGTGGTGTCGGCACTGGGTCGGAGCGATGCGACCCAGGCTGATATCTCCTCTGTTCACCACCGGAGCAAAAAAGATATAAGGTTTGGTTTTGATGGGAATGGCCCTACGCGGCCTTCCACCGTCAGACAAGTGAAGTAACGGAACTCTCCAAACCCGACGCGAGGAGGAAAAACTCGCCCCCGCGACGCCGGATACTCTCCTGCCGGCGTCGCCTTTTTTTTGCGCCGACTAATAGCGGGCACGGACCACCCTGCTTTTCACTTCAACGCATTGTCCCGGGTTTCCTGGGAAATGACGCCTTCCTGATATAATGTTTCGATGTCCTGAACCATGGTGAAGCAGTTGTCGGGCAGAGAGATAGATCGCACGGCGACGAATAATCTGCCGCAACCACGCCACGAACGCCGAAGGATGCTGCAACCGATCCAGCCGCCGGTACACCGTCAAAAACGCTTCCTGCACCACGTCCTCGGCCAGGCTCCGGTCCCGGGTGAGAAACTCAGCAAGCACCAGCGCCTGGGCCTGGTAACGCTTCACCAACAGGCCAAACGCCTCCAGGTCGCCCCGGCGACAATCAGCGAGTATGTCTTGCAGTTTTGGAACCTTTAGGCTCGCTTTCCATCTATATAGAGAGCGCTTTTACGAAATTGGTTCGCAAAAAATGGGAAATAGAAAGAATTTTTCGAACGTTAATGGACCGGAACGATAACGTTATTTCACGTTTCGATGACGCTGATCGCCTCGACGGGGCAGCTTTCGGCGGCGTCCCGGACGGCGGCGGCGAGGTTTTCCGGGATGGGGTTGAGTTGGACCACTGCGATATCGCCGTCCATTTCGAAAACATCTTCACAAAGGCTGACGCACAGGCCGCAGCCGGTGCAGGCATCGGCATTGACTTCGGCTTGCATGGGATTCTCCTGATTTTATTAATGTTAGCCCACAATGTCAGTCATGGGTCGTTTATGTTAGCCCGCGACGTGAGTCGCGGGTCGAACGCCTTGTACATCTTTTCGCGTCGCGCCCATTCGACCCCTGACTATCGTCAGGGGCTTAGCCCCGGATGACAATCCGGGGTCGAACGCCCTGGGCGTTATAGTGCGTTATGTCCATCCGACCCCTGACTATCGTCAGGGGCTTAGCCCCGGATGACAATCCGGGGTCGAACGCCTTGGGCGTTATGGTGCGTTATGTCCATCCGACCCCTGACTATCGTCAGGGGCTAAGCTCGCGGCCCAATGTTCATCGGGGGCTTTTTTATCACAATCGAATCTGTTCGGGCCGCTCCACCGGCGCGCCGGGCGCGCGATCTTTGGGCGAAAACGGCGACAATTGCCGCAGACGCTTGATAATCGGCGGCAACTCGCGGCAGACCGTATCTATTTCCTCATCGGCGGTGAAGCGGCTGAGGCTGAAACGAATCGATCCGTGTACGGCGGTAAAGGGCACGCCCATCGCCCGCAGCACATGCGACGGCTCCAATGAGCCGCTGGTGCAGGCCGAACCGCTGGAGGCGCAGATGCCTTTTTCATCCATCAGCAGCAAAATGGCCTCGCCTTCGATAAATTCAAAACTGATATTGGCCGTATTGGGCAGGCGATTATCCGGATCGCCGTTGAGCCGGGCGTCGGGACAATCCCGCAGCAATGTTCGTTCGAGCCTGTCGCGCAGCCGACGAATGCGTTCGTTTTCCCCGGATAAATCCTTTTGGGCAAGTTCGCACGCCTTGCCCAAGGCCACGATGCCGGCAATGTTCTCCGTGCCGGCGCGTTTGCCGAATTCCTGATGCCCGCCGGTCATCAGCGGCGCCAGTGGCGTGCCTTTGCGAATGTAAAGGGCGCCAATGCCTTTGGGGGCATGGAGCTTATGACCGGACATACTCAGCAAATCTATCGGCGTCTTCCGGAGATTAACCGGCAGCTTGCCCACGGCCTGCACACTATCAGAGTGAAACTGCACCCCTTTCGCCCGGCACAACTCGGCTATGTCCTGTATGGGAAACACCACACCGGTTTCATTGTTCGCCCACATGATGGTCACCAGGGCGGTATCGTCCGTAAGAGCGGCTTCCAGTTGATGCAGATTAAGCCGGCCGAGTTCATCGACCGGCAACTCCGTCAGGCGATTGCCGCGTTTCTGCATCATCCGGCAGGTAGTGCGTACGGCCGGGTGCTCCACGCGGGAGGTAATGATATGATGCTTCTCCGGTTGCGCCAGGAGTGCACTGTTAATCGCCGTAATGTCGCCTTCCGTGCCGCCGCTGGTAAAAACAATTTCTTCCGGGCAACAATGCAGCAAAGCGGCGACCTGTTCGCGGGCCTGGTCGATGTTATGCCGCAACCGGCCGCCGAACGCGTGCATACTTGAGGCGTTGCCGTAATCCGTGGTCAGGAACGGCATCATGGCATCGAGTACGGCCGGATCAACCGCCGTCGTGGCGTTATTGTCGAGATAGATTGTTTTCATGAAACGGCCTCTTCCACGACGATATCTTCGGTGACAAACTGCCGCAGTTTTTTCTGCACCACTTCGGCCATGGTGAATTCCGACACCGCACATTTTGCACACATCCCGCGAAACGCGACCAGCACGCGATTGCCTTCCACGTCGATGAGCTCGATGTCCCCGCCGTCGGCTTGCAGGGCGGGTCGTATTTCCTGATCGAGGGTTTGCTGAATCAATTGTATTTTCTGGATATTGGTCAGCGGTTTCTTCTCCGCGACGGCGCTGCGGCGTTTGTCCGGCGGCAGGTCCAGCAGCGACTGCCCCTGAATCTCCTCGATAATCGCTTCGATATCCGGTTTACAGCCGCCGCAGCCGCCTCCGGCTTTACAATAATTGGTCACGGCTTCCACGGTTTTTAGATTGTTTTCCCGCACCACGCGTCGAATTTCCGACTCGGTCACGCCAAAACACGTGCATACCACCTTGCCTTCAAGGCTGTGGGGCTTGGTTACTTTGCCGCCGCTGTGATAGTATTCAATCGCGGCTTCCAGCGCTTCCCGCCCCATAACCGAACAGTGCATCTTCTGCTCCGGCAGACCGCCCAGATAATCAGCGATGTCCTGATTGGTAATCTTTTCCGCCTCTTCGATGGTTTTACCCTTGATAAGCTCCGTCAGGGCGCTGGATGATGCGATAGCGCTGCCGCACCCGAAAGTTTTGAACTTGACATCCGCGATACGTCCTTGGCCGTCCAGTCGAAAGGTCAGTTTCAAGGCGTCGCCGCACGCCAATGAACCCACCTCACCCACGCCGTCGGGATTCTCAACCTCGCCGACGTTACGCGGATGAAAAAAATGCTCCTTAACCTTCTCTGTATAGTCCCACATACGTCTCTCACAATCATTCGCCCCCATTAACCCCGGTCAACCTGTCTTGCCGGCGGAAAGCGGGCGAACATGATGGGCTTCCAACTCATTTAACGCCAATGAGCGGATTTTATACGCACAATCCCTGACTGTCCCGTATAAAACACCACAGCCTATGTCGTTTCGCTGGCTATCGCCCTGGTCCGCCAGTTCCAGCAGTTCTTTTGCCAATCTGATAGTTTCCTGCAAGTTCCTGTTTTCCTCTTCTTTATTCATCGATAGGGCCTCCAACAACATATTAGGCCTCTCGCCACCAAAAAGATTCGCAAAACTCGTGCCGTAAAGAATTTAAATGCCCTCCATACCTAACCGTCTGTCACCCGGCATGTTAGCATTCCATGTATTTTTCCTCCCCTGCGCGAACAGAATCTCCTTTTGAAACAAATGATACATTTTGTGTAACACAAATGCCATCGAATTATCTTTTCTCACAGGTAAAGAAAATTTCTTATTGTTTATTATATAAATGCTTATAAGGATTATATGTTTTTTTATTAATTATTTTTCATCTGTCTCTTTAAGCATAGATGATACATAAAAATATGAGACATATAACGATTATGACGATTATTAGGCCTTTTCCGCCCCAAATTTGCCCATTTTACGGCAACAACTGTCTCAAATCAACTTATGATTAAGACACCATACCAACAGAGAACCCGCAGCCGCTAAAATACGTAATAACATTAGTAACTGATATTAAATGAGTTATAAAATAATTGTTTTTCATCAGCGATTGGCACTCTTATTGCGATACATATAAACCAGTGACTTTGCGTGACAGCCCGGATAGGAGGCCCAAAATGAGAAAGTCAGCACCAATAAAACATGGTCGGTTGTTATCGGAAAAAATCGAAGATTTACAGGTTTCCTCCCAGGAAAAACGAATTTTACACGAAATTCTTCCTGAGCCTATAGCTTATGTGCCGGATCCCCAATTCCGCCGTCCCAGCGTGATGAACGCCATCATGGATCGATCCGTATTCGTACCAACGGGAAAAACCCTCAAGCATGAACAGGAAACTTTGCTGTTCACGCAAATGAACTACGCCCGGTTTCGCCTGTGCCAGCTTCGCCGCAAACTCCTGCGGCAAACCGAATGGCAAGTAGAGGACGTACGAGAATTACTGGCGAACTATCACAAACAACTGGATTTACGCAGTCAAATCGTCGCGGCCAATATGGGCCTGGTGCTGGCCATGGCCAAACGAACAAGTTATGAAGGCGTGGAATTCACCGACCTGATAAGCGAAGGCAGTATGGCCCTGTTGCGAGCGACGGAGAAATATGACTGCCAACGCGGCCTGAAATTCAGCACGTATGCCTGCCAGGCAATTTTCAAGGGTTTCAGCCGGGCGGCCATGGACAGCTACCGGCATCGCAACCTGTTCCCGGCCCAACTGGACCTGGCTTTGGAGAAAGACGACTCGCTGGACCAGTTACGCGAGCAAAACCACGAAGAAATGATCGAAGAGGTTCGCGCCATTTTTCACGAGAATCTGGCGGATTTGAACGAAACGGAATACAACGTTTTGGATTTGCGTTTTCGACTCAACGACGCCGATAAACCGACATTGACTCTTAAGGAAGTCGGGGCTAGACTGGGGCTGACTAAGGAACGTATTCGTCAAATACAAAACAAGGCCCTGGCCAAACTCCGTCAGGTGACGGAAGAACGGATGGTGACTGTGTAACACACCCGTTCGGTCGGGGCATCATCCGGAAACCATAGATCAAGCAGCATGTCGATGAAACTGCTGGGCATTTCGACCAGTCCACGCCCGGGCGGCAACACCGACCTGCTGCTTGATGCTTTTTTACGGGGCGGCGGCGATGCGGGAGCGGAGGCGGAGAAAATCACACTCCAGGGTTTGAAACTGCTGCCATGCACCCAGTGCGACGCCTGCCGGGAAAAGGGGTGGTGCATACTGCAAGACGACATCGGGGCCATTTATGAAAAAATCCTTCTGGCGGACGTGACGGCCCTGGCGTCGCCGATCTACTTTATGGCCCACTGCGCCCAGGCGAAGATCCTGATTGATCGGTGTCAGGTTTTCTGGGCGCGTACCTTTATCCAAAAGGAAATTCTAACCCCGGGGCGAACCCGGCAGGGAGTTTTCATCTCAGCAGGAGCGACGCAGGGGGAAAAAGTCTTTGCCGGGGCCAAACTAACCATGAAGTACTTTTTTAACTCCCTTCAGATGGTGTACGCCGGTGAGATTCTGGTCAACGGCGTTGATGTAAAAGGAGCCGTTCTGAAGCAACCCGCGATAATGAACGACGCCTACAAATTAGGACAAAAAATCGTTAACCAAGCAGCCGATTAGTTATTCACACCTTATCCACAACTGTAAAAACTTCATGAAGTTGCCCTATATTAAGGCCGATAAATATCATATTGGACGAACTGCGCATTGTTCGGCCGGAATATAAGGCTTTTTATTAAAGGAACTTATGTTAAGAGTACCTATCCAGCAGGCCAGAGGGGGAATGGTTTTGGCACGCTCTGTCCCCAATCCACAGCAACCTCAACAGATGCTGCTAAAAGCGGGATTCGAGTTGGACAGCGACTCTATAACCCGTCTTAAGACCTTACGTATCTTTAGCTTATGGGTGCAATATCCAAGTCTGGATTTCCTCGATGAATTAATCGATCCGGAAATTATCCGAAAACAGCAAAAACTATATGGCGCCCTCAAGTCTCGTTTCGAGGAAAACCAGGAATGGAGTCTGGCTAAACTGGAATACAGTGAATATGTCAGTCAGATGACGGCCTTTTTTTCCAGACTGCTAAGTCATAATAAATCCGCCATTTACATTGATGAACTTCAAGGTGAGGATGAAGATGTTTTTGTCCACGGCGTTGCTGTGGCGACCATGGCAATGATGACGGGTATGAAACTGGAAGGATATCTGCTTCATGAACGGCCGCGAATTCCGCCTCATCAAGCAACGGATTTGACCTATCTGGGCGTGGGCTGCCTGCTTCATGATATTGGTAAGTTGAGTTTGCCGGAAGAGTTACGTAAATTTCACCTCACCGGCCATGATCGCGGCTGCCCTGAATGGCAAAAGCATACCGAAGCAGGATTTGAGATGATTCATGGCGGGTTGGATCGCATCGCCGCACAAGTGGTGCTTAATCACCACCAGCATTTTGACGGCAGCGGCTTTCCCGGCCGCAGGCATGACGGCTTTACGCCGGCTCCCACCCCTCTTTCCGGTCACGATATACATGTTTTCTGCCGTATCGCCAGTATTGCCGACCGCTTTGAAGGATTCCGTCATTTACCAGACGGCTCTCTGGCCCCAAATGTTGTCGCGCTCAGCAGGCTGCGAAAATCTGGTTACCGCAAATGGTTTGATCCGCAGGTGTTTGAAGCTTTCATGTTTACGGTGCCGCCTTTTGCCCCAGGCGACCAGGTGGAGCTAAATGACGGGCAACTCGTTGTTGTAACAGAACTTAACGATTGTGACTTGTGCCGTCCCGTTGTTCGCCCCATAGACCCGGACGCCGCCTGTTCCAAAGAACGGCCCCAAAAAACAGAAGATGACAAATCTCAAGATATCAATCTGGCCCTCCGGGGTGATTTATATATCGCTAAAGTAGGGGATTTTGATATCTGTAAATACCTATACAGTACAGAAGATGCGCCGGAAGCGGCTACTCCTTAAGCCTTTAGACGCGGGGGATAAGTTGTTATAAAAGAAGGAGAAATTTACATCCAAACACAGAAAAACGTCCCTCCAACCAGAAACGGCGTCCTCAAAAATTTCATCTCCCTTTTTTCTCACACCGAATATAACACTTTATCTACACACGTTTTTCCACTAACATTAATCCAAGTAAATGGTTATAATCTTCTTCGCTGTAACTAACATACTTCACAAACGTTATGAGTAATAATACGAGTTTTAAATTCTATTTATATATATATAATAGCGACTCGTGGCTTGTTGAAAGATACAAAAAGTAACCAAGGGAGCTAACCGATGAAGGTCAAATGCAACCGAATCGCTTTACACGAGGCCTTGCAGCTCGCGGCGTCGATTGTACCCAGTCGAACGCCCAAGGCAATCCTGCAATGTGCGAAACTACAAACAATTGATAACCAATTGGTTGTCACGGCCACAGATAATGAAATTACCATCAATTACCATGTACGCCAGGTGGAGTCTGTTCAGGAAGGCGCCTCTGTCGTACCCGCGGATCGACTGACGTCCATCTTGCGTGAAAGCAACGATGATGTTGTGCATCTGGAAGTGGAGAACGCCATTTGCCAGGTTATTGGCAAGGATAGTCGTTTTCGCATTTACGGTCACGACCCGGATGATTACCCGGTAACGGACATGGACATCAAGGACGGCGGGTTCAAAGTGAAAGCCGGCGAGTTGCGGCGCATTATCGGCCAGGTTGTGTTCGCGGCGGCGCGTGAAAGCACGCGCTACGCCATAAACGGCATTTTCTGGGAGCCGCAGGGTAAAAAGCTGCGGCTTGTAGCCACCGATGGCCGACGCTTGGCTCATGTGGAAGGCGATCTGGTTAGCGGAGCCAAAGAAGACGCCAAGAGTGCTATTGTGCCGGTAAAGACCATGCAGCTTATTGAACGCATGTTGCATGATGCTGAAGAAACCGTAGAGATTGTGCTGGGTGAAAACCAGTTAAAGGCGGTCACGGCGCAGGCGGAGATGACCAGCAACCTGGTGCAGGGGCGCTTCCCCAAATACAGCGACGTGATTCCCACAGGCTCGGACAGGAAAATTACCGTCAATGCCGCGGCGCTGCAAAGCGCGGTAAAACGGGCGGCGTTATTAATCAATGAGCAATCACGCGGCGTCAAAATGACTTTCGCGGACGAAACCCTCACCCTCAGCTCCAGCACGCCGGAAGCCGGCGACGCCGAGATACGTATGCCGGTGGAATACAAGGGCGAGGAATTTTCCATCGGATTTAATCCCAACTATATTCTGGAGATGTTGCGGGTGGTGGAGGAAGAAGAGACTGTTTGGGAATTCACGGAGTCAAGCAAGCCCGGTCTGATTCGCGTCGGACGTCATTTTCTCTATGTGATTATGCCCGTGACAGTGTAGCCATGGATGAATGGAATAATGCGCGTTTGCGACGGGTGACAAAACAGCGCTGCGGCCGTAATTCCTATCAGCGGTTGGGCGAAACGCTGGGTAAATTTATACATAAAAGCGTTCTGCCCCAACAAGAGCGTTTTAGCAGCCTGGGTGCGGCCTGGGCGGAGCTGCTGCCAGCGGAATTACTGGACCACACCAATTTCGCTAATTTGCGTCGCGGCAAGCTTACCGTGCAGGTGGACAGCGCCGCACATCTTTTTGAGTTGAAGCTTATTTTGGCGGAAGGTTTGTTGGATGAAATTCAGGGGCGTTGCCCGCACGCGAACTTGCGGGAGATAAAATTACAATTAGGCGACCGGCGGCCCAGGAAAGGCTCAGCCGAGGAGCAAGAGAAGGAATAGTTATGAGTGACTCAATATCGCCTGTGCCGGAGGCGGAAGATCCGGTGGATCAAGCGCTGGAGCAGGCCAAGAGCAGCGGGTACGATGCGGAGCATATTACGGTTTTGGAGGGAATGCAGGCGGTGCGCAAGCGGCCGGAAATGTACATTGGCGACCGGCAGGTCCGCGGACTGCATCATCTGGTTAATGAAGTCGTGGACAATTCCATCGACGAAGCGATGGCGGGATTCTGCAACGAGATCAAGGTGGATATTAACGCCGACGGCAGCGTCACGGTCGAGGATAATGGCCGCGGCATTCCCGTCGGCACGGAGAAGAGCACCGGCAAGAGCGCCCTGGAAGTGGTGCATACGGTGCTGCATTCGGGCGGCAAGTTCGGGGGCAAGGGCTATAAGGTGTCGGGCGGTCTGCACGGCGTGGGCGTTTCGGCGGTGAACGCTCTGAGCGAATGGCTGGACGTGGAGGTGTCGCGCGACGGCAAAGGCTGGCGGATGGAATTCGAACGCGGCATCAAGAAGAGCGAATTGCGCGAACTCGGACCCAGGAAACGCTCCGGCACAAAAACGACGTTTATACCCGATGCGCAGATTTTTCCCGATATCACGTTTCGCTATGATGTTCTATCCACGCGCTTGCGCGAACTGGCTTACCTTAACGGCGGTCTGAAGATTCTTTTAACGGACCACCGCGATAACAAGACCGAGGAGTATCATTTTGAAAAGGGCGTGGTGGCTTTCGTCGAACACCTGAATGAGGCCAAGGAAAGGCTGCACCCGCGGGTGATATATTTACAGAAGCGCGACGAGGGCACGGCGTATGAATGTGAAATCGCCATGCAGTACACCTCCGATTACAGCGAGAACGTGTTTGCGTTCGCCAATAACATCCACAATCTTGACGGCGGCACGCACGTGAGCGGGTTTCGTTCGGCGCTGACGCGGACGCTTAACGCTTATGCGCGGAATAATAATCTGCTTAAAGGCAAGCAGGCGCCCAGCGGTGATGATTGGCGCGAGGGTTTAACCGCGGTGATTTCCGTTAAACTGCCCGATCCGCAATTTGAGGCGCAGACGAAAGTGCGCTTGATGAATGCGGAGATGGGCAGCTTTGTGGAGATGGCCGTCAACGAGCTTTTGGGGCAATTTCTCGAAGAGAATCCGTCGGCCGCCAAGCAAGTGGTGAATAAAGGCGTGCAGGCCGCCCTGGCCCGCGAGGCCGCGCGCAAGGCGCGCGACATCACCCGTCGCAAAGGCGCCCTTAACAGCGGCAACCTACCCGGCAAGCTGGCGGACTGCTCCGGCACGGACATTGAGACCACAGAATTATACCTGGTTGAGGGCGATTCGGCCGGCGGCTCGGCCAAAGGCGGACGCGATCGGCGCTTCCAGGCGATTTTGCCCCTGAAGGGTAAAATTCTCAATGTAGAGAAGGCCCGCATTGATAAGATGCTCAGCCACGACGAAATTCGCACCATCATCTCGGCCCTGGGTACGGGCATCGGCAGCGATGAATTCGACTTCAGCAAACGACGTTATGGCAAGGTTATCATTATGACCGACGCCGATATCGACGGCGCACATATTCGTACGCTGCTACTGACGTTTTTCTTCCGGCAAATGAAGGAACTGGTGCGCGAAGGCGTGGTGTATATCGCCCAGCCGCCGCTGTTTGAAATTGCCCGGCGCGGCGGCAAAAAAGATTATGTGCTCAACGAGTTTGAGATGAACGCCCGGTTGACCGGCGCGGGCCTGGAAGGCGCCAAGTTATTATTGCGCGGCGAGAAAGGCGCTTCCGATCGCACCATCGAGGGTCCGGGACTGCATGCGTTACTGGATTTGCTCATCGATGTGGAGATGCAGTTACGCATCATTCGCCGGCGCGGCATCGACATGGCCGCGTTTATCGCCCAGGATCGCGGCGGCGCACAAGGATTACCGCCATACCGCATTATTTTCGAGGATAAGGAAGAATATTTTCACGGGGAGGACGATTACGTCAGGCGTTATGAAGAAATTGAGGAACAGCTTGAAGGCGACGAGGAAACTGTTGGTGTGCGGCGGTTTGTGCATCAGGAGATGCACGAAGTGCGACGACTGAACGAATTGCGTGAAATGTTGGTGAAGTATGACATTGGTCCCGGCGATTATTTCCGTCGTTCCGAAGAAACCGTCGCCGGTGAACATATCGCCACGCGGTTTGCACTGGTGGATGCGGCCGGCGAGATGGCGGACGTGCCCAACCCGCAGGCCATCGTCAAAGGCGTGCGCGACATGGGGGCGCGCGGCATTCAGATCAAGCGCTTCAAAGGCTTGGGCGAAATGGACGCGGAAGAGCTTTGGGAAACGACCATGAATCCGGATAAACGCACCCTGCTTCGCGTCAAACTCGAGGACGCCGCCGAAGCCGACCGTTTGTTTTCCATTCTCATGGGCGAAAACGTCGCCCAGCGCCGCAGTTTTATCGAAGAGCATGCCCTGGAAGTAAAGAATCTGGATATTTAAAGCATGCCTGAAAAGAATCACGGGCAGGATGCCGGGGCGGGGCTGAAGGGAAAGTCAGTATCTGTTGCGGAAAACCCGTTTGGAGTTCAAGCTTCAGCTTGGCCTTATCAAAAATGTCATTTTGGCGTGAAACAACGGCCAGCCTGAAGGCTGAACTCCCAACGCATATTTTTCCGCAACAGGAACTAAGTGCTCAAATGATTAAAGCGTCAATATTATGTTCATTTTTTGTGGTAATGATAAACATGTTATCGGGCGGCGGTTCGGTTTTTGGAGATGTAAAAGCCGTCGAAACGTTATCCCCACGCCTTCATTTTAATATGGATGATTCCTGGAAGTTTTATAAAGGCGATGCTTCCGAGGCGATGAATCCTGACTTCGACGACGTCGCGTGGGACGACGTCAATCTTCCCCATGATTGGAGTATTGAAGGGCCGTTTGACAAGGACCTGGAGCACCGCGGCGGATACCTGCCGTCGGGTATAGGCTGGTATAGAAAAACAATCACATTATCGCCGGACTGGCGGGGGAGGAGAATTTTCATCGAGTTTGAAGGGGTGTTTCGCAACAGCGTCGTCTTTGTTAATGGAAAAGAAGTGGGAAAGAATATTTTCGGCTATACGGGGGCGAATTACGATATTACCGATTTCGTGCGGTTTGAGGAAAAAAATAACATCATCGCGGTCAAAATCGATAATCCCGATACAGGCGATTATCGCGCGAACTCCGAAGGCTGGTGGTATGAAGGCTGCGGCATTTACAGGCATGTCTGGCTTACGGCAACGAACCCGTTGCACGTGGACCATAACGGCATGTTTATAACCACGCCGCAGGTGTCGAAGGCGCAGGCGTCGGTTCGACTTTCAAGCACCATTCGAAATGATACTAAAGAAAAATGTTTGTGCACCGTAAAGCATAGTCTTTATAAAGCGGATGGATCGTTCATCGGTTCGGAAACGGTTGAAAACGTGGCGGTTCCGCCTCAATTTACCAAGGATATCGCCAGTCTTTTTGTAATCGATTCGCCTAAATTATGGTCGCCGGATGCGCCCTATCTCTATACCGCGGCGACGCAGGTTATAAGTCAGGAGAAAGTGCTCGATGCGCACCAAACCACGTTCGGCGTCAGGTGGTTTGAATTTACGCCGGATAAGGGATTCTTCCTTAACGGCAAACATTTGCAGCTTCGGGGGATGTGCGTCCACCATGACTTCGGGGGCCTGGGCGTTGCGCTTCCTGACCGCGCCAACTACAAGACGGTGGAAGAGGCCAAAAAGATGGGCTGCAATCTGATTCGCTCCGCGCATAATGACGCTGCGCCCGCCCTCATGGAGGCCTGCGACCGCCTGGGAATGCTGGTTTGGGCGGAAACGCGCTATATGGATAACGCCTGGAATTGGGTCACTGACGCGGTTTTATTGGAGCAGTGCCCTGAGGCGCTGCGCTATCTGATTCGCCGTGACCGAAATCATCCTGCGATTATATGCTGGGGTCTTGCCAACACCGCCGGCAGCGCCGATGGCGTACGAACGAAACATTTGCAGGTGTTTAATGATATTGCCCGCGCCGAAGATCCCACCCGGCCGACGGCCGTCGCCCTGGAGCGCAACACGAACGCCAACGCCAACGGTTTTGCGATGGTGACGGACATCGTCGGTTATAACGGCGGAGGCATGGGTATCGACGATGCGGATCACAGAAATTACCCCGACAGGAAGATGTTGATTAGTGAGTTTTCTTCCGGCCGGTGCGCCAGGGGGATTTACGAAAGGGTGAAGCTAAGCGAAGGCGTTGAGGAGACACTGGGCGATGGCAGAGTGATCCGCCTCGATGGAAAGTATCTCAGCAACTACGACGGCTGCATCCGACATGAGAAAGAATGGCGGCATGTCGCCCAACGACCCTGGCTGGCCGGCGGCATTATATGGTCGGGCATCGAGTA
>JAFGBA010000217.1 GCA_016933395.1 Sedimentisphaerales bacterium
GATTTTTCCCGCCCATGCCCAGACATCGCCGAACATCTCTTTATGCAGTTTTAGCGCCCAGGCGAGGGTAAAAGGGGCCATTCGCCGCGACGGTTTCCCGGAGAGATATTTATAAATGGCCTTGAGCGTATTCCTGTACTCGTATTCGTAAAGCCGGCTACGCGTTGTCACGCCTTTGATCTTCATGCCTGAAATATCCGCCGGCGGCGTTGCCCCAGGAATTTCATTATGACGGTCCATTAAGATTCCCAGAGTTTTCGTTTGCTGCCGGCCAGTAATTTTCGTTCAAGTTCTTTGACCGCTTGCTGCATCGTTTTTTCACTTACCGCTTGACCTTCCAAACCGGCCGAGGCCTGCGCCAATCCCGCCAGCATCAAGGCCTTCTCCTGCGCCCGTTGTTGCAGCATTTGTTCGAGAGTTATATGTTCCGTGACATTCGTATCGACGCCCAGGTGGACCGTCACGCCCAGAGCCAGGGCAATCGCCGACAGTGTCTCCATCCGGGCTTCCGTCACTCCGTTGAGCGTGCGTTGCACCGTGGCGACTCCCAGGCCACTACGCCGGGACAATACTCCATACGGTAAACCCAGGTCCCGCCGCCGCTGCTCAAGCTGTTCAGTTATGTCAGAATGAATGCGACTCATGGCAATTTTCCATCCTAAAGCGCTATATAATAATACATCATATATGATATATCGTCAAATATATATTATATCATAAAGGATAATTTAATAAAACATAGATATTTCATTACTTTATATTTAACAAAGATTTATAGTTTAACATAATAATATAGATTTTAACTATAGCACCTAAAAATACCTTAATATATTTCCCAATAGTGAGGTGCATAATCACTCAACCAGACTAAATTCGATTTCAAGTCGCTTTTGCGAGCGAGGTAATGATATTGACAGATGAGCAAAATTGGTATATTTTATATACCAATATGCAACTCGGCTTAGACAAGGAATTACTGGCGATCAAGGTGGTACGGCGAGTGATTGCCCTGATAGCTTCAGGTGAATACGCCGTAGGAATGCGGCTTCCCGCGGAACGCAGACTCTGCGAGGATTTCGGTGTCAGCCGGGGAACCCTGCGAAAAGGCTTGAGCGATTTGGAGAAATTGGGGGTCATCGAAATCCGAGTGGGGAGTGGGTCTTATGTAAAAGCGTTTTCGAGCCGGAAACTCCCTAAAAATATTCTTCCCCCGGAATACTGCACCACCAGTCTTGAAGATATTGTTTATGCCCGCAAGACCATCGAGTCGGCCGCGATTGAACTGGCCTGCGAGCGGATTACCTCGAAACAGCTCGATATCCTGAAAGACTTCATTGAACAGATGGCCGATGCGCTGGACAACCTGCCGGAATTTCTTCGCTTGGATATGCTCTTTCATCAACAGGTGGTGCAATCGAGCGGTAACGCCGCATTGGCGACGGCTTTTGAGGCGATATCCGCCTATCATCAATATTCGCAGGTTTTCACCTCCCTGCACGAAGGCGAGGAAGAAGTGGCGCTGGATTACCATCGTCGTATGCTGCTTGCTCTGCAGCAAGGTGATAAACATAAGGCCCGGATGGTCATCGCCGAACATTTGGATAACATGGTGGAATCAGCAAAAACGGACTAAAACACTCAAATTACCAGATTGTCACCCTGAGCGCAGCGAAGGGTCTCTCTTTAACGTAGAAGAGAGATTCTTCACTTCGTTCAGAATGACATGGTAGGATAAAATCAATGTTTGCTAATTCAATAAAGGATAAACCATGACGACACATACGACTCATCAAGCACCCAAGGTTTTGGTTATAGGCGGCGGAATGATTACCCAGGTGCAGATTTTGCCCTCGCTGTATCATTTGCAACGGGAAGGAAGAATCGGCGACATCGGCGTTTGTGCGCTAAACAACGCACCCTTGCGGGTTTTGGCCGAGGATAAAAATCTTCAGCGTGCGTTTCCGGGGCAAAGCTTTCAGGCGTATCCTCCCCTGGATAAATGCGGAGAAAAAGACGATCCGGAACTTTTCAGAAAATGTATCGCCGCCCTGGGGCCGCACGGCATTGTCGTGGTGGCCATGCCGGACCAACTGCATCACATGGTCATCATGGAAGCGTTGCAGCACGACCAGCACGTGATGTCCGTCAAGCCGCTGGTGCTCAAGCACGCCCAAGCCGTGGAGATCGAAAAACTCGCCTACGAAAAGGGCCTGGTGGTGGGCGTGGAATATCACAAACGCCTGGATGACCGGGCAATGATTGCTCGCCGGCAATACCGCCAGGGCCTGTTTGGTGAGTTCAAGATCGGCCACGCCGAGATGAATGAACCGTATTATTACCGCCATTCGAATTTCCAGAATTGGTGCACCTGCGAAAATTCGGACATGTTCGCATACGTCGGCTGCCATTATGTGGATCAACTTCATTATATTACGGGCCTGCTGCCCACATCGGTGTCGGTTTACGGCATCAAGGACGCCTATCCCAACGGCCGGGAAGGATACTTGTGGACGGACGCCCGGATGATCTGGGAGAACGGCGCATGCCTGCATGTTACGAACATCATGGGCTATCCGGATGAGGGGCCGGGAGGGAATTTCCAGGGCTTGCGAATGTACTGCGCCGGCGATGGCAAAAGCGGCATGCTGGTGCATGACGACCAATATCGCGGGGTGGAATATTGTTATGTGCAGAAAGGTCATGAACCCGGCGATACCTATTATGCCCAACCCAGCCCGGATTATTTCAAATACGTGGATTTGGGCGACGGCGGCCTGACGCCGGTGGGGTACGGCTACCGATCCATCGCGTTCATTATCAACAATATCTGCCGCACTCTCGGCCGTGATTTGCACGAGCGCCAAGGTCTGATTCGCAAATACGATTCCGCAGGCATCATGGCCACGCCCCGAAATAGTGCTTACAACGAACTGGTCATGGAAGCGGGGCGGTTGTCGATTCTAAACAACGCCCGAGAGGTGCGCATTAAATACGGCGAACAACCAAGCGTTGAATGACAGCGTCAACCCCGGATTGTCATCCGGACTCAGCCCCTGACGAAAGTCAGGGGTCGAATGGACACGACGCGAAAGAACGCACAAGGCGTTCGACCCCGGATTATCATCCGGGGCTAACATAAACAACCCACAACTGACGTTGTGGGCTAAACATAAAGAAACCGTAAACGATAACATAGCAACGAGGAACTCAAATCTATGGCAAAAGAATTTCCCCTGACTCCTGTCAAGATTCAGCCCATATCAACTCCCCACCGCAAAGTGTCAGGGATGTTGCCGCACCCCCAGGCCGTGGCTGACATTGAAAAACTGCGCAGCTATGAAGCACGCTCCATGCAGGGACAGTTGCCGATTATCTGGGATCGGGCCGAAGGTTTTAATGTCTTCGACGCCTATGGCAACATGTGGCTGGATTTTTCGTCGGGCGTGCTCATTACCAACGCCGGCCACGGCCGCAGGGAAATCGCCGACGCCATCATCGCCCAGGCGTCCCGGCCGTTGCTGACGACGTATTGTTTCCCTAACCAACAGCGAATAAAA